>DASTDD010000169.1:0-5592 GCA_035710545.1 Steroidobacteraceae bacterium | reverse complement strand
ACTGCAGCGGAATCTCGGAAACCCTCAGAGGCAGTGATCGTGCCGCGCGCCTCGTCCGCAAACATGCTGCAGAAGCAATCGCCGCAGCATCGTTGACACCATTGAGCTTGTCGGCTCCTGCCAGTCGGCGCCGAGCGCCGCGGCGGATCGGGTAGACTCGGCTGCTGGGCAATGGCAGACGAAACTCAATTGCGGAGCTGGATGGCCGAGGCGGAGCACGCTCTCGGGCGCGGGCAGCGCGAGCAGGCGTTGGAGCTCATCGCTCGTGCACTGGCGACGGCACCCGACAATCCCGATCTGCTGGCTGCCGGCGGACTTCTGACCTTGCGCGCGGGTAGCCCTGCCCAGGCGCGAGCGCTCATCGAATCGGCTATAACGCGTGCTCCGGGCAATCCACGGCTGCGCGTCAACCTGGCCATGGTGCTGCGCGAGCTCGGGGACCAGCAGGCGGAGCTACATACATTGGAGGCTGCGCTCGCTCTGGATCCCTATTTCTTTACGGCAAACCTGCAGAAGGGCTCGCTGTTCGAGATACAGGGCAAGCCGAAGCAGGCGGCGAATGCTTATCACGACGCGCTCAGCAGCCTGCGCCCGGGAGCCGCCATCCCCGGTGAGCTCCGTCCGATCCTGGTCCACGCACAGCAGACGGTGCGAGCTCAGTTTCGCGCACTGGAAGATTGGCTGAGCAGTCGAATGGCACCGATTCGCGCGCAGCACGCCGGAGCTGGCCAGGACCGCGTCGATGACTGCCTGGCTGCGTTTCTGGGGCGCAAGCGCATCTATAACTCGCAGCCGACCATGACCCATTTCCCGCGCCTGCCGGCGATCCCATTCTTCGCGCGCAGCGATTTTCCCTGGCTCGCGGCCGTCGAGGCTGCCACGCAGGACATCCGCCAGGAGCTCCTGCAGGCACTCGCGGATTTGCGCGACGACTTCGTGCCTTATGTGAACCATGCTCCGGGGTCACCGCTGCACCAGTGGCAGGAGCTCAACAATTCCCGGCGTTGGAGCGCATTGTTTCTATACAAGGACGGGACGCCGCAGCCGCAATTCATCGAGCGATGTCCGCGCACAGTTGCTGCGCTTGCCCAGGCGCCGCTACTGCAGATTCCCGGTCGCGCACCCACCGCGTTCTTCTCGCGGTTGGACCCGAAAACTCGCATACCGCCTCATACCGGGTCATCGAATACACGTCTGACGGTGCACATCCCGTTGATCATTCCACCCGGGTGCGGCTTTCGAGTGGGCGGTGAAGTCCGTGAGTGGCAACCCGGCACCGCGCTGGTGTTCGACGACACCATCGAGCACGAAGCTTGGAATGAGAGCGACGAGCAGCGTGTCGTCCTGATTTTCGATATCTGGAATCCGCTCCTCACGCTGGCGGAGCGTGACCTGATGACGGTGGCGACTGCCGGCATCGCAGAATTCTTCGACGCTCGCTGAAGCCGCGTGGGTGAGCGAACGCGCGTAGTCAAAGCCCGCGGTCAACAACACCCGCTGACGCGGCGTTCATCGATCCGGTGTGACATCGAATGCAATGGTCAAGCGTGGCTGATCGCCGTGGATCGGCGTTGTTCCGTGCCACATATAAGATGGAAACAGGACCAGGCGCCCGGGGGCGGGCTGAACCAGGCGTTCAGCACCCGCGTCCGGTACCGGATAGCGCGGCTCACCGAATTTGATCCAGCCAGGGCGCGCCTGGCTGTCGGCCGCCTCGGGAGGGACGTCGACGTAGTAGGCTGAGCTGATCCAGCCGTCCGGGTGAAAGTGATTGACGTGGAAGCCGCATCGCCGCAGCCGAACGGACCAGGCCCCTGTGAAACGTGCCTTGCCCGCGTTTCTCGCGATCAGCGGGTGTGCCGCATCGCTGCCGAGCATTCGGCGGTACTCCTCGATCGGGTCTTCGAACGCCGACAGGATGGCCTGGATCGCCGGGTGCGGATCGCTCAGCAGACTTCGGGAAGTCTGCGTCCCATTGCGAAGCGTCTGATCGAGGGGATGCGAGCGGAGCCGGTGCCGCTCGCCCAGTGCATCCCCCAGCGCCGCATTCAGTTCCCCTATGGATGACCACCCCCGGGGAGGCTGTACCTCGAATACCCGGACCAACCGCTCGTAGTCGTACAGATACTGATACCGATCCCGGTCCAGAAGCCGGGCGGCCGTTGCCTCATATGCCACCCACGCTTGTGAGCGCGGCGAGAGCGCGCGGTGGGTTTTGATGAACGGCATGGCATCGTCGGGACGGCCACGCGAGAGCAGGATGGCCACCAGAATCTCGACAATGACCGCATCCTCCGGCGCAGCCTCCGTGGCGCCCATGGCGAAGGACTCGGCTTCCTTGAGCCTGCCGGCCTCGTGAAGCACGGCGGCCAGCGTGGCGCGCACGTGTGCGCTGTCGAGGTTGCGGACCACGAGGTCTTGCAGCACGGCTTCCGCACCCGATAGATTTCCCGCCCGCCAGAGCACCTCGGCGAACAGCAATTGCAGCCCGACATCCGTACGGTTCGCGGCGGCGGCGCTCGCAAGAGAGCGGGCAAATTTGGGATCGCCGAGCATGTAGCGCACGCGGGCGAGCTGGAGTTGCGCTTCGACGTTCGCGGGCTGCAGTGCCACGGCGCGCTCGAACTCCCGTTCGGCCGCTTCGGCGTCGTTCAACTCAAGGAGCGCCCGCGCCCGGTTGAATGCCAGCTCGTAAGTGCTGCCCCCCAGCCGGCGCGCGTTCTCGAGCGCAGTCACGGCAGCCTCGGGCCGCTCCATCCGTGACAGCACCACGCCGAGGTTGTGGTGCGCAATCATATGGGCGGGATCGAGCTCGATCGCGCGCTGATAAGCCTCCCGAGCCTCAGGAAGGCGCTTCAGATCGGTGAGCGTGAGGCCCAGAAGGACCCACGCTTCTGCATCCGCCGCATCGGCCGCAATCAAGGCCCGGCTGAGATCCTCAGCCTCGGTCCCGCGTCCCAGATCATGCAGCGTGAGGGCGAGACCCCGCTGCGCAGGCGAATGAAGGGGCGACAGCTCCAGCGCGCGACGGTAGGACCGCTCAGCCAGCTGATATTTTTTTCGCTGGCGGAGCAGATTGGCGAGGTTCGCATGAAATTCGGCGCGGGTTGGCTCCAGTTCGACGCTGCGCCGTAGCCACCGCTCGGCCTCCTGGAGGTCCCCCGTCCCCTTCACGGCCAAGCCGAGAAGGTGGGCCGCGAGCGGATTGCTCCTATCCAGCGCCACCAGGGGGGCGGAGATGGCGGCGCAGTCGCTGAACCTTCCTTCATTCAATGAGCGAAGCGCGCGCTCCAGCTCGGACTGGACGTTCATGGGTTTATTATGGCGCGCCGGCGCCCACTCTTGGTGTGGTAATACCGCAACGACGGCTTATCTACCACTAGAGGCGTCGCGGCCACACCCGCTCGGAGGGCACGTTCCGCCGAGCGTGCGGGATCACAGCTATTCTAGACAAACCGCATCGTTCCCGGGACCAGATATGGCGCTGCAGGGCCGAACCGAGTGCCATCAGCGGATTCCTCGCGGGCACGGTCGGCAGCGAGACCCCCCTCCGCGTGCTGCCGTCGTACCTGCGCCATTGTAGCCTTTTTGCAAATCCGACTTTCCTTGCCAAAATACATTGTGTAACCTTCGCGCCATGTCGCAGAAACCGGCCGCTCTTCTGGCAGGCTCCTTCGGGGGTGGGGCGCCGGTTGCTGCAATTTTTTCAATTTCACCCATCTCATGCCCGCGCAGTCTTGTGGGAGGAAGAGCTCAAAATGGCTAATCAGGACACACTACGTCGAGCGGTCCGCTACGCGCTTTTCGCCAACGCCGCAGTAGCGGGCGCGATCCCGGCAGCCTATTCGCAGACACAACCTCCCGCGCAGGCACAGCCCCCCGCGGCAGAGGCCGCCGTACCGCTGCAGGAAGTGATCATCACGGGAAGCCGCATCAGCGCGCCCGGACTGACTTCAGTCAGTCCTGTCACCACCATCACACCGGAGGAGGTCAAGCAGCAGGGCGCCACCCGCATCGAAGACCTGTTGAATACCCTGCCGCAGGTGTTTGCCGACCAGGGCTCCACCGTCAGCAATGGTGCAACCGGCGAAGCCACCGTGAACCTCCGCAACCTGGGCGTACAGCGAACGCTGGTCCTGATCAACGGCCGTCGCCTGATGCCCGGCGACCCCGCGCCTCCTCAGCTCAACGGCGTGTCGGCGCCGGACCTGAACAATATTCCGGCCGCTCTCATCGAGCGGGTGGATGTGCTCACCGGTGGCGCTTCCTCGACCTATGGCGCCGATGCGGTCGCCGGCGTCGTGAACTTCATCATGAACGACCACTTCGAGGGCCTGAAGATCGACATGAACGGCTCGGCGACCGAGCACAGCCAGCACGAGTCGGCGCTGCAGGCGACGGTGGCGCAACGCGGCTTCGCATTGCCGGCGTCCACTGTTTTCGACGGCGCCACGAAGGACATCAACCTCATCTTTGGCAAGAACCTGGCCGATGGCACCGGTAACTTCACCGCCTATGTCGGTTACCGCAAAGTGAATCCGATACTGGAGGCGACCCGTGATTTCAGCGCCTGCGAGCCTGCAGTCGATGCCAGCAGTCCGACAGGGTTGTCGTGCGTGGGATCCAGCACTTCGTTTCCCGGCCGTTTCATCCCTCTGAATGGCAACGGCGACTTCACGATTGGACCGGGCGGCACATTCGTCCCGTACTCGGGAAGCAAGAACGCGTACAACTTTTCGCCCGCCAATTACTTCCAGCGCCCGGACGAGCGCTGGACAGCCGGTGAATTCCTGCATATGGATCTGACGGAGCATCTGCAGATCTACAACGAGTTCATGTTCATGCATGACACCTCGATCGCGCAGATCGCCCCCGGTGGAGCTTTCATCGGGCAAGGGACCGCGGTCGATCCGGCGACGGGGGTCGGCAACGGCGCGGTGCAGATCCATTGCAACAACCCGTTCCTCTCGGCGAACGAGCTGGCCGGGCTTTGTAATGGCTCGACGGCCGGCATATCTCAGTTCCTCCTGGGCCGTCGCGATGTCGAAGGCGGTGACCGCTTCAACGACCTGGAGCACACCGCGTTTCGCATGGTCGTGGGCATCAAGGGCCAGCTCATGGAGGGATGGAACTACGACACCTATATCCAGGAAGGCCGTACGGAGTATTCCAACTTCGGCGGCGGTAATTTTTCCAAGAGCAATTTCGCGAATGCAATCGATGCCGTCCCCGGTCCGAATGGGACGCCCGTATGCTTCAACGCTCTGGCCATCGGCTGTACTCCGTACAACCCCTTCACCCCGGGCGGCGTGACGGCGGCAGCTTTGAAGTACGTGAACATTCCGACGATCCTCACGGGCAATACCGAGGAGCGTATCTGGGATGGCAACGTCACCGGCGATCTCGGCAAGTTTGGCGTGCAGGTGCCCGGGAACGATTCGGGACTGATCCTCAACGTAGGCGGCCAATACCGCTCGGAGGCAGCGGTCCTGCATGCAGATGCGCCCGATGTGAATTTCGACGTGGGGGGCAACGGCAGTCCGGTCGAGCCGCTGGATGCACAGTTCCATGTGTGGGAAGGCTATCTCGAGG
>DASTDD010000168.1:0-22458 GCA_035710545.1 Steroidobacteraceae bacterium | reverse complement strand
GCGATGGTGAAGATCCCCCCCGCCATGTACAGGTACCAGCTGAAGAGATTCAGGCGCGGAAAGGCGACGTCGCGCGCGCCGATCATGAGAGGCAGAAGGAAATTACCGAGCGTCGCCGGGATGGACGGGATCAGGAAGAACCAGACCATGACCACGCCATGAAACGTGAAGGTCTTGTTGTAGGTCTCCGCGCTCATCAGGGTGCCATACGGGGTCACGAGCTCGAGCCGCATCATGGCCGCGGCCAGCCCTCCCAGGAAAAAGAACGTGGTGATCCCGAGCGCATACAGAATGGCGATCCGCTTGTGATCGTGCGTGGTCAGCCAGGACCGCAGGCCAGAGCCCGCCTCGAGATAGCTTTCGGCCGGAGCCTCGCAGCCGCCTGCCGCGGGAAACGGACCATCCACGACCTCGACGCTCATTGCACCTCCGGAGAATGACGTGACTTGAGGTACTCGATCAGGGCGAGGACATCATCCTCGCCGATACGCCCCTCGTAGCTCGGCATCACGGGTGCGTAACCAGCGGCTACCTGCTTGCCGGGCAACATGATCGAGTCGTGCAGATAGCGATCGTCGGCGCGCACCTGGGTGCCATCGGAGAGCGGCACCGTGCTTCCATAGAGGTCGTACAGGGTCGGTGCGTGCACTCCCGATTGCGGATCGTGGCATCCGCTGCATCCCAACCGATGAAACAGAGCGGCACCCTCGGCCGCGAGGCCGGCTCCCGGGTGCGAATCCAGCCAGCGCGCATAGTCCCCGGCCTGCATCACGATCACGGACCCGCCCATGCGCGCATGGTCGGTCCCACAGTACTCCGCGCAGAACAGGTGGTACGTACCGGCCTGCGTCGCGGTGAACCACAGCTGCGTATAGCGCCCGGGCAACACGTCTTGCTTTACACGGAAAGCCGGCACATAAAAGCTGTGGATCACGTCCTGCGATGTCATGATCAGACGCGTCGGCTGACCGAGGGATACGTGCAGCGTGTTGATTTCGCGTTGGCCACCTGGGTGCTGCACGGTCCACATCCACTGTTTCGCGACTACGTAAATCGGATCCGTTCCGGCAGGAGGTCGGCTCATGTGGGCAAACAGGGAGATGCTCCACGCAAACACGGCCACGAACAGCAGGAAGGGGACGAGCGTCCAGGCCAGCTCGATCGGCAGCGTGCGGCGCGGGGGGAGTGTGCGATCCACAGTGCTGCCATGACGGTACTTCACGGAGAACCAGAGAATGGTCGTGAAGACAGCGACCACGACGAGGGCACTCAGAAGCAGCATGGCATCGAACAGCTCATCGACTGGGGCTGCGAAGCTCGAGGCTTGCGGCAGCCCGATCATCTGCGCGTCCTCCGGTGCAGTACAAACCAGCCGCCCGCTGCGACGAGCAGGAACGTGACCGCGAGGGCCTGAGTAATCCTGCCAATGAGGAAGCTGTACCGACCGGTGCTCGGATCGTAGGCACAGCACAGCAGCACGAGCCGGTCCAGGATCGTGCCCAGGTGTCCGCTCGAGGCATTCACCAGGGCGAGCCTCAGGGCCCGCGGTGGATAGGAGACGCCGAAGAAGTACTGCGAGACCAGTCCCTGCCCCGTCAACACGACGACACCGGCGGCGTGCGCATACTGCCCGATGCGCTCGTCCCGGAAATACCGGTAGCCGATCGCCGCAGAGAGCGACTCGATCGCCGCCTCGCTGCCCGTGAGGAGGTGCCAGCGATCGGCATGGGCCGAGGGGTTCTCCTGCTGCAGCGTGGTCGCGGTGGCACGCGCATCGGCGCTGCTTTCCTGAGGATCGATGCTGACGAAGGCCACTTCATAGTCCCCGCCGACCTTCAGCGGCATCGCTTCGGCCGCTCTGCCCATGCCCTGTAAGGTCATGTCACACAGATTGGGGCAGTGGTAGTAGCCGAGCGCTAGCACGGTCGGCTTGCCGTGAGTGAGTTGCTGTAGCGTGACGGCACGGCCCAGTGAATCCCGGAACATCAGATGCAACGGCACGCGCGCGCCCAGGTGTTGATCGATGCCGGCGCGGCGGTAGAGATCCTTGGGCGGCGGGAGCCCCGCATGCACCGGCGGGGCCGCGCGAGCGGAGGGCCCCGCGCGAATTGTTGACGCCGCGGGAATTGTCGGCGCCGCGGGAATCGCTGGCGCCGCGCGAACTGGCGCCGCCGCAGGAGTTGGTATCGATGCTGGCGGTGACGCAGCGTGCGGCTCCGAGCCCCCGGCCGGCTGGCCACCCGATCCGGCCAGCAGCTGCATCGCCCGCTCGACCGGGATGCGTGCAATGCCGGAGCGGCGATCGACCCACTGATAGCTTTCGAGCAGCGCCCTCTCCCGCTCGCGATGAGCAGCAAGGTCAACGTGAGGATTCGGCTGCAAGCGCGGTGCTGGGGGCGAAGCGCCCCGGGGTGCTTGCGGGGGCGGCCCGAGCCAGGTTCTGGACAGGACGTACATCAGCCAAACGATCGCAACCAGTGTGCCGACCAGCATCGCGGCGATCCAGTGCAGACGTCCTGCGAACACCTCGTACGACTCGTGATTGTCGCGCTGACTCATGCTTCCCGCCTGACGTGCTCCCGCTGCGCCAGCCTCAGATCGAACGCCGCCCAGCACAGCCCCCCCAGGCCAAGCCATGCCAGCAGGTCCGTCCAACCCAGCGCCACCCCCCCGGGGCGAGAGCCCGGCAAGACGATCCAGAGTGCGTAGGCAGCCTGGGAGAGCAGGAGTAGCGTTGCCACGAACCGCAGCCACGAGCGCGATTTGCGGATGGGCGTCGCGAGAAGCAAAGCGAAGGGCAAGGCGAACTGACACGTCACGAATCCCAACGCGAGCCACTGCCAGCTCGTGCGAAGACGGGGCAGATACCACACCGTCTCGCCCGGGAGATCGGCGCTCCAGGCTGTCAGGTAGTCCATGAACGCCAGATAGGCCCAGCCCAGTATCAAGGCCAGCAGCAGACTGCCCAAGTCGCGCAGACGGCCCGACTCCGCGGTGCTCGTCGAAGTGGCGACGGCGAGCGCCGCGCCCGTCATGAGCTGCCCGGTCCCGATCAGCAGTCCGAAAATCGAGGAATGCCAGGCAGGCACCAGAGACATGACCCAATCGACGGCGGCGACCGTCACACTCAGCAGGTAGAGGATCAGGCCGAGCGCTGCAAAGCGCGCCAGGCGCGCGTCCGATCCGGGGAGCAGCCGCCGGCGCAAGCTCCCGGCCAGCCAGATCCACAACACGAAGCAACCCACCGCGCGCCCGATGAAGAACGGCAGGTTGAGATACCACCCTTGGCGCACGAGCTGTGGACCCGAAGCCCCGAGGGGATGCGTAGCCGGAGCAACCCACGGATACACCGGGCCTGCACACAGGAGCAATGGCACGAACAGGAGGCCTAGAATCGGCAACACGCGGGAAGCCGCCAGCAGGCTGGGTCGCAGATCCGCGCCCCAGCCGCCATCGGTCAGCGCGTGCACCATCAGGAGCGCCAAGCTGCCGAGCGCCAGCCCGAGAAAGAACACGTACGCGGCCAGATAGGACGTCGCGGCCTGCTGTGGCGCATGTCTCCCGATCAGGGCGCATCCGAGCAACGCCAGGCCGGCGAGAACCGCAATGCTCACACGCAGGCCTGACGAGTGAGCCCTCATCGCCTGTCCAGTTGCTGCAGATCCTGATCACCCAGCCGGCTGCGCGGCGCGTTCTGGCTCAGCTGAAGGGCCCGGATGTAGTCGACGATCGCCCAGCGGTCCAATGGGACGACCCGATCTGCATAGGGGTACATGACCCCATATCCGTGGGTGATGACGTCGTAGAGCTGTTTGTCCGGCATTTTGCGCAAGGCGTCGCTGTGGTAGCTGGGCGGAGCCGGGAAGCCCCTTTGCACGACGACCCCGTCGGCATGGCCGCTCTCGCCGTGACAGGGCGCACAGTAAATGTTGTAACGCTCCTGCCCGCGCTTCAGCAGCGACCACGTGATCGGCGGCGCCGGTCCGCCTTCCTCCGCGCGCACCGGTACGCTGCCCGCGGGGGGAGACCGGAAGCTGCTGCCATCCGGGAACAAAGAGCTGGGTGCTCCCGGCTTGTACTTGGCTTGCCGGTACATGTCGTGCATTGCGCGCTCACAACCAGGCAGAGCCAGCGCGCACGCCACAACGAAAATCGCGACACGCATGGGTGCACGGACTGCTCGTGCGTGCGCGCGCATCATGACGGCACTGTCTCGACATGCGTGGCGTGCAGCTCGAGGAGCGCCTGCCGCACAGCCCCCGGCTCGTACCGAGGATCGTCCGCCAGAACGACGAGGAGCAGGCCGTTGCGGCTCGCCCTGGTAAAGCGCTGCGAATCAAACAGCGGATGGTGCAATCTGGGCAGCCCGTTGGCGGCCAGCATGGCCACCACACCCGCGAGCGCCGCAAACAGGATGGTCATCTCGACGGCCGGGGGAATGAATGCGGGCCAGCTGGCATCCGGCCGCCCCCCGACGTTGATTGGATAGTTGATGGCGGCGCCGTAGTACTGGAGGGCCAACATGCCAGCGCCTGCCAGGGCTCCGGCCACGAGCATCGCGACGGCGGTCCAGTCCCGTGAAGCCCCCAGCGCCTGCGCGAGCCCCTCCACCGGAAACGGCGTGTACGCCTCGAGTCGTGAGTAGCCGCGCGTGCGCAATCCGGCCACCGCGGCGAGCAGCGCCGGCGCGCTGTCGAACTCGGCGATGCAGCCGTAGGGACCTGTACTCACCGGGGCCGCTCCAGCGCCTGAGCAGCCGACTTGCGCAGCTCGAACATCGACACCGCCGGCAGCAGGCGCACGAACGCCAGGAATAACAGGCAGAAAAGCCCGATCGAGCCGAACAGAAACCCCAGGTCCCACAGAGTCGGATAGAACATGCCCCAGCTCGAAGGCAGAAAGCCCCGGTAGAGACTGGTCACGATCAACATGAACCGCTCGAACCACATGCCGACCACGACCGTGAGCGATATGGTGAACAGCGCCGCGTGGTTGGCGCGTACGCGCGGAAACCACAGAAGCTGAATCGACACTACATTGCATGCGATCGTGGACCAGAAGAGCCACGCATAGGCCCCCCCGAGGCGGTTCAACGTCATGGCGATCTCGTAGCGATCACCGCCGTAGAAGGCGAAGAACACCTCGCTCAGGTAGCTGTAGTCCACGATCAGGCCCACGGCGAGCAGCAGACGGGCCAGCTTGTCCAGATGAGCCTCGGTGATGAGATCCGTCAGCCCGTAGTACCGGCGCAGGGGGATGCCGAGTACGAGAACCACCGCAAAGCCCGAGAACAGCGCGCCGGCAACGAAGAACGGCGGAAAGAGCGTCGTGTGCCAGCCCGGCAGCAGACCTTCCGAGAAATCCAGCGCCACCATGCTGTGGACAGAGAAGACCAGCGGAACGGCCAGCGCGGCGAGCACCATGCTCAGGGTCTCGAAGCGCTGCCAGTGCCGGGCTTCGCCACGCCAGCCGAGTGCGAGCAGGCCATAGAAGACTTGCCTTCCACGGCTGCGCGCCCGATCGCGCACCGTGGCCAGATCCGGCAGCAGCCCGACGTAGAAATAAACGATCGATACCAGGAGATACGCGGTGATGGCGAAGAAATCCCACAGCAGAGAGCTGCGCCATTGCGGCCAGAGCGCCATGCGGTTGGGGTACGGCGCCAGCCAGTAGAAGAACCACGGCCGCCCCAGGTGCAGGATCGGAAACAGGCCGGAGACGGAGACCGCGAACACCGTCATCGCCTCGGCGTAGCGGTTGAGAGAGTTGCGCCAGGACTGGCGCGTGAGGTAGAGCGCCGCGGAGATGAAGGTTCCGGCCATGCCGATCCCGATCCACCAGACGTAGTCAGCGATCGCAAACCCCCAGGCGACCGGGATTTCGATGCCCCAGATGCCCACACCCCTGACCAGCAGCACCCAGATACCCGAGCCGAGCAGGGCTGTCAGCACCACGGAGGCGACGAAGGCCAGCATCCACCGCCGACCGCTGGCGCGCTCCAGCACGATGGCGGTCACTGGATCGGTGACGGCTTCCAGCTCGACGGCGAGCGTGCGAGCCGGTGCGCTCATGTTTCATCCTGGAGCGCCGGATGCGGATTGCGCAGGGAGCCGAGGTAGCTGGTCTGCGGCCGCGTGTTCAATTCTTCGAGCATGCGGTAGTTGCGGGGCGAAGCCTTCTGGCGGCTGACGGCCGTGGCGGGGTCGGCGGTATCGCCGAACGTGATCGCCTTGGCCGGGCACACCGCCTGACACGCAGTCACGACTTCGCCATCGGCAATGCGACGCATCTGCCGGTCAGCCACGATGTGGGCCTCCTCGATCCGTTGTATGCAGTAGGTGCATTTCTCCATCACGCCCCGGCTGCGCACCGAGACATCCGGATTGCGTTGCGCCTTCGCAGTGGGCGAGCTCGTATCCGCATACTGCAAAAAGTTGAATCGCCTGACTTTGTAGGGGCAGTTGTTCGAGCAGAACCGGGTGCCGATGCAACGGTTGTAGACCTGCACGTTGAGGCCTTCCGAGTCGTGGACAGTCGCGCCGACCGGACAGACCAGCTCGCAGGGGGCGTGTCCACAGTGCATGCAGGGAACCGGCTGATGGTGGACGGTGGGCATCTCAGGCGAACCGCGGAAGTACCGGTCCACGCGGATCCAGTGCAGCTCGCGGCCGCGCTGGACCTCCCGAGCGCCCACCACCGGGATATTGTTCTCGGCCTGGCAGGCGAGAGTACAGGCGCTGCACCCGATGCAGCTGTTGAGATCGATGCTCATTCCCCAGCGGTACTCGCCCCCCGCACGCTCCGGATAGAGACTGGCCGGAGCTCCCTCGGCCGCCTGCATGAAGGCCGGATTCTGGCGAAACTGTAATAGGGTCCCGGCGCGCAGCGGCTCCCCGGTTTGAATCACGTGGTGCGCCTGAGTGGTCGCGAGCTCCACATGACGTCCCGTCGCAGCGATCGAGCAAACGGCCTGCCAGGGGCTGGCCGAGGTCCGCAGCCCGTAGGCATCGAAGCCGAGCCGCTCGCCCACATGCCCGGCGGCTCTGCGACCGTAGCCCAGAGGCAGCACGAGGGTGTCCGCTGCCTGTCCGGGCACGATCCAGATCGGAGCCTCCAGCGAGCGTCCCTGGCTGCGAACGGTGATGATGTCGCCGTCATGCAGCTGGAAGCGCGCTGCCAACGCGGGGCCGACCCATGCTGCATTGGTCCACGTGAGCTGCGTGACCGGTTTGGGCAATTCCTGCAGCCAGCCGTTGTTGGCATAGCGGCCATCCCACACCGTCGGATCGGGCTGGAACAGCAGGTCGAGCGAGCCTTGCGCACCGGGGCGCTGCTCGGTTGGAAGCGCCCGTGGCTCGGTATGAATTTCGAACGCCGCAGGGGCGGAGTTGCGGATGACGCCCTCGCGCAAGGCACCCTGCCAAGCGGCCTCCTCATCGAGTCCGCCCTGACCGCGCCACGTTGAGCGGACGATCTCACGGCCGTCCGCGCGGCTCGATCCCAACAGGAAAGCGACGATCTCGTGCAGCGAACGGACGTCGTACAACGGTGCAATCACGGGCTGTACGAGACTGACTGATCCATCGTACGTCCTCAGGTCAGACCAGGACTCGAGCGAATGAGCGCGCGGCAAATGCCACGTGCACCGGGCCGCGGTCTCATCACGAAAAAGTCCGACATGTACCGTGTTGCGCACCTTGGCCAGTCGCTCCTCGAACAGGAGATCGACCGGAGCGGTGTAAACGGGGTTGGCATCCAGAATCCAGAGCGTATCGACCATGCCGGAGCCCATGGACTCGGCCAGCGTGCGCAACGAGTCCGTGCTGCTTTCGCGCGGCTCGGGTGATTCGAAGTATTCCACCGTGCGACCCACGTTGGTCAGGGCCTCGTTCATCAGGATGGCAAGCGCGTGCACGGTCGGGGGCTGCGCGGCGCCGGCGAGCACGAGCGAGGTTCCACGGTGGTCCTGCAGATCCTGGGCGAGCGCCTTCAGCCGGCGCAGTTGTGCACTATCGAGGCCGCCCGCGATATCCGCGGCCGGCGGTCGGGTCGACGGCACTCCGATCTGCGCCGCAAGCGCCTCGACGAACGCGGCGATCTGCGCCGCACGCATGGGCCAGCGGTGATCAGCATTGGCTCCTGTTAGCGAGAGCGTCTGCTCCATCACGTAAAGGCGATTCATCGTAGGCGGGACGCCAGTCGGGCTGCGCTTCACCGCGAAGTCGCGGGCCGCGCGCACATGGCCGGGCATGGTGGCCAGGAAGTCGGCCTCGAGGGAAACGATGACTTGCGCCTGGTCGAATCGATGCCGTGTGCACAAGGGCTTGCCGAACACGAAGGCAGTGCCCTGCTGCGCAGCGTCGTCGTCCACCGGCTCATATTGATGCCACCGTGCGCCCGGATAACGTTGCAGGAATTCCTGCCGCTGCGCCGCGAGTGTGGGCGAGTCGATCCGGCCGCTCAGGACACGCAATCCACGACCGTCTTGTGCGAACTGCCTGGCCGTCGCTGCCGCCTGCCCGAGAAACTCATCCCAGCTCGCGATCGCGTCGTGGCGCAGAGGCGCCTGCGATCGATCGGGATCCCACAGCTCCAGGATCGCGGCCTGAGTCATTGCATCGGTGGAGCCCAGGCTGGCCGGATGTGCGGGGTTGCCGTCGAGCTTCGTGGGCCGGCCCTCATGGGTCGCGGCCAGCACGCCTATGACGTCGTCGCCGACTCGAAGCGTCGTGGCATAGAACCGGGGTTGGGATGGCGACAGCCCTTCGGGTCTGCGAATCCAGGGGACGATCTGCTCGGGCGGCGGCCCGCTGCAGGCTGCAAGGCCGCCGAAGGCCAGCGAGGCGCCCAGCAGACCGAGAAAGCTCCGCCGGTCCAACACCGGATCCAGGCGGGCCGCCTGGGGCACCGCCTCGCGCAGGCACTGCAACGCTTGCGGTTGCTCGAGCAGCTCCTCGAGCGCGCGCCAGAATTGCGTGCCCTGCTTGCCTGCCAGCTTCGCCCGCAGGAATTCCATGGCCGAGCTGCTGGGGGGCTTCAGCGGTGGCATACGGAACAGTCGGTTAGCCGGCGTTTGTCGATGTGGTAACTCTTGATGAGCAAGGGGCCGAGAGTCCTCTGATCAGCCGGGCGCCAGTCCATCGAGAACACCTCCGACTGCGGACGCACGAACCGCTCGGGATGGCGGTGGCAATCCAGACACCAGCGCATCGACAGCGCTGCCTGGCGTGCAGTCAATGGCATGTGGTCGACCCGACCATGACAGCTGACACAGCCGATCCCCTTTGCAATGTGAATGGAGTGATTGAAGTAGACGAAGTCGGGCAAGGCGTACACGCGTTGCCAGTGCAGCGCCCGACCCGTACGCCAGCTCTTCAGGATGGGTGCCAGAACCGACTGGTCGGTGAACAGCTGCGAGTGACACGTCATACAGGTCGAGACCGGAGGAATACCGGCGACGGCATCGCTCTCCACCGATGCGTGGCAGTACCGGCAATCCAAACCCACATCCCCCACGTGATGCTTGTGACTGAAGGGCACCGGCTGCTCCACCGGTTCGCCGATCGAGTGCGGATTCCAGGTGAAAGCGCGCCAAGCAAGCACTATGCCGGTAGTCAGACCAACACCGACTACAAGCGTGAGCTTGACGACGGTGCCGAAGCGGGGAGAGAAAATCTGTGCCACGGGCGCGCCTGCAGTCGAGGGCGGCCGGAACACAGCAAACCGCATACCGCCCTGGGCGGTCGTGGTGTCAGGGAATGCTGAGAATCTTGTGTGTCTGCAGGCTCAGCCGCCAGCGCGGATGGCGCAGACAGTACTGCATCGCGAGCGTCGTGTTGCGTACTTTGTCAGGTCCGTCCAGGGGCTGAAGAAAGAAATGCTCGAAGCTGAGCCTCTCGAACTGCTCCGGCTCGGCGCCCAGTTGCGGGTAGACCAGCTTGAGCTCACTGCCGCGCGTGACACGCAGCGATGCGCCGGCTTTCGGGCTCACGGTGAGCCACAGCTCTCCCGGGGGCGGCGGCACGGTGCCATTGGTCTCGGCTGCCACCTGCCAGCCGCACGCGTTGAATCCGGCGAGCAGCGGCTCATCCAGCTGCAGCAGGGGCTCACCGCCGGTGCAGACCACGAACGGTCGGACGGCCTGCTCGCGGTGCTCAGCGCCGCCCGGCCAATGACTCTCGACGGCCCGGACCAGCTCCTGCGCCGAGGCGAATCGCCCGCCTCCGGGCCCGTCGGTGCCGACGAAATCGGTGTCGCACCAGCGCGAGCACCCGCCGGGCCCCTTATCCCGGTCGCGCTCGAGGCCTGTCCAGAGATTGCACCCGGCGAAGCGCAGGAAGACCGCCGGGCGGCCGCTGTTGGCGCCCTCGCCCTGCAGTGTGTAGTAGATCTCCTTGACGGCGTATGCCATGGAATTCTTCGCGGCCGTGTCTAGGGGGCGCGGGCAAGGAGCGGGTCGATCGCGCCGGCCTCTCGAAAGCCCTTCGCGCGCAGCAGGCACGAGTCGCAGGCTTGACAGGGCGTGCCGTCGGGCCCTGGATCATAGCAGCTGCTGGTCAGCCCGTAGTCCACGCCGAGAGCCAGTCCCCGCGCGATGATCTGCGCCTTGGTAAGTTGTATCAAAGGCGTGTGGATGCTCAGGCGCTGACCACCCTCCACGGCCGCGCGCGTCGCGAGGTTGGCCATGTGTTCGTAGGCGCCGATGTACTCGGGCCGGCAATCCGGATAGCCGCTGTAGTCCAGGGCGTTGACGCCAAGGAAGATGTCGGAGGCGCCGAGGGTCTCCGCCCAGGCGAGCGCGAAGGACAGGAACACGGTGTTGCGCGCAGGGACATAGGTTATGGGAATACGCGCGGACAGTGTTGGCTCGGGGCGGCCCTTGGGAACCTCAATGTCGGCCGTGAGCGCCGAGCCTCCGAACTGTCGCAGGTCGATGTCCACGACCACGTGTCCCAGGGCGCCGGAACGGCCTGCGATGCGGCGCGCGCATTCCAGCTCGACAACGTGCCTCTGACCATAACGGAACGACATTGCGTAGGTGGCGAACCCCTCGGCTTTCGCGATGGCAAGCACCGTGGTCGAGTCGAGCCCGCCACTCAGCAAGACGACCGCTTTTCGATTCGACATGTCCGCTGCCCGAGCGCTGCTAACGAAGCGCCTGATTGAGGAGGTAAGCCAGACGCACACCGGCTTTGCTCAGCTGCTCCGCCGTGACCGACGTTGCATCCAACACGTACCGGTCGGAAAGGTTGTAATGGTCGGCCGGGCTCGCTGGAGGAAGCTGCCCATAGGCATGAGTCCGCGCGACCTCGAACGACTCCTGTGCCCATTCGGCCGCCGACCCGGATGACCATTGGGTGCGCTGCGCCGTCGTGATTCTCGCCGTCAACCGCTGCGCAATTGCCGTCTCGCCCGCTCCGAGCCGTGCCACGAACTCCGTGTCCCAATAGTGGTGCAGCGTATTCGGCGCGCTGCCTGGCGCCGTCACGATCTTTTTGTTGCCACCCTGATCGTGATCATCGCTGGCGTGCAGCGGCTGGTGCACGTCGCCGACGAAGTGCAGCAGAAACTGCAACGCCTCGAGGCGCTCCTGCGCCGCCGTAGTGGCGGAGCGTAACTCGGCCGTGAACTCGTCGACTTTGTCGACGACGCAGTCGCGTGCTGCGCCACGCGAGGCGTCGGTGCCGGGCGGCAAGAGCGGCTCGCCGAAGCAGGCGGCCCTCAAATCCGGGCCGGTGAGCTCCAGATCCACGAAATGCCACTGGCGGGTGGCCTCATAGCGTGCCTTCGTGGTCGTGCGGTCGGAGTCGCGGTACTTGTCGGCCCACGTGGCCTCCTGATCGATCTGTGTGCCGCTCGTCAGCCCTGTCCTGTCCGCCGCCAGCATCGAGTCGACGCGACTGCGCACGGCCGGCTCGAGATAGTGCGCGGCGATCAGGCCGATGACCTCGTGACCCTCATCACCCCAGGCATGCGCAGGCCCCGTCCAGCAGATCAAGGTAGCGCAGGCCGCTACGCGCGCAGGGCGCATCCAGCAGAACGAGGCTGCGCAGCCGGCGACGCGCGCGAAAGGCAGCGCCACAAGTTGAGCGGTCGCCAAAATGGAAGGGTGAGTCGCCATGGCCCTGCAAAGGTGACACCCGTGGCTTTGCCTGCAGCTCCGGGCGCAGAGGCCGCAGTCTACCATTACTGAACAGTGGTGACCGTGACACCCGCGAGTACACTGAAGCCCGAACCGGGCTCGAAATAACGGCTGTTACCGTCATCGACGATCACTGAGCCAACATAGTGACGGTCGAGCATGTTGTTGAGTCGCACGAAGGTGCTGATCTGCAGGCCAGCCGTCTGAAGCCCATATCCGCCCACCGCACCAACAAGGGCGTACGAAGGCGCGAAAACGCTGTTCACGTCGTTAACCGCGACGGCGGTGACGTATTGCGCCGTAAGTCCGCCGCGCCAGCCGAGATCGCCACCCCAGCGCAGCGCGACGAATGCGTCATTCTTCGGCACCCCCGGTAATCGGTTGCCGGCAGCGACCGGTACCGTGGGAATCGGGCACGGAGCTGCAACGCACGTCAGATAAGAGTCGCGATATACCGCGTCGATATACGTGTAGGCAAACTGCAGATTCCAGTCCGGCGCGAAATGGTACGCAAGCGAGGCTTCCGCGCCCGCGCGACGCGTCCGGCCGCTGTTCTGATACGTCGATCGTCCACCGATGTTGGTATCCACGACGATCTCGTTGTGCGTGAGCGCCTGGAAGACCGCCACCTCGGCGGTGACGTCCGGGTCGATCCGCAGCTTGGCTCCCAGCTCGGCGCTGTTGCTGCGGGCCGGCTGCAGGGCAAAGTTGAGCCCCGCGCCCCCATCGGGCCGATACGCGAGCTCCGACCCCAGTGGCGTCTGGAAGCCCTGCCCATAGGAGGCGTAGAGATTGAGCCACGGTTGTGCCTCGAACATCAGTCCCGCCACCGGCGAAGTCGCGCCGTAGGTCACTGCGCCACTGTCGTCGCCGTTCGTGGGGGTGATGTAGTGGTCCTCGGAGTCGAAGCTCACGTCGCTGCGGCGCACGCCCGCCGTCAACGACCAGCGCGGCGCGAATTGCCAGGTTCCCTGCACATACTCGTCGATATCGCGAACGATGTCGTTCTCATCCCGGCGCAGGACGCCCTGGAGTCCGAGGGTCGAGCCGATGAAATTGTCGTAACCGCGGCGCAGCTCGTTCTGGCGGTCGTAACTGACTCCCGCCACCCAGGACATCGGGCCGCCGGCGAGATCGCCCTTCCACGTCCAGCGGGCATCCGCGCCGCCGAACTCGCGATTGAGGTCCACGACGCCGCCCGCGCTGCGTGGCGCGGCCTGGGCGCTCGGCGGAATCGACAGAAACTGCTGCACGATGCGATGCCCGTAATAACCCATGACACGCACGGATTGCGACGGATCGATGTCCCACTGATAGACCAGGCCCCCCTGTTGCTGCTGCAGACTCTTGCGGGTGTCGAAGCGCGTGGCGGCAGGGTCGGTGCCGTTCGGATCTGCGCGGAACTCCGCAGGCGTCAGGCCGAGAGGATCCTGCGCGTCCGGGCGCGCCACCACGTTGGCAATGACCGACAGATGGTTGGAATCGTCGAATGCGTAGGTGACTTTGCCGTTGAGCGAATCGTTCCTGGCACTGCTATGAGGGCGATAGCCGTCGACCGAGAAGTGCTCCAGGTCGACATCGACACCGAGCGGCCCCTGCCCGCCGCTCGCATCGAGCGCCGCGCGGAAATTGCCGAAGCTGCCGTAGGCCGCCGAGGTGCGGACCTGCGCCGGACCGCGGCCATCGGCGGTGAAGATCTGAATCACTCCGCCCGACGAGTTGCCGTACAGCGCCGAGAAAGGCCCGCGCAGCACCTCGACGCGCTCGGCGGAATCGAGATTGAACTGCGATACCTGGCCCTGTCCATCCGGCCCGCTCGCCGGTATGCCGTCCTGATAGACGCGCACCCCGCGGATACCGAAGGCCGAATTCGCACCGAACCCACGGATCGAGATCTGCTGATCCTGAGCGTAGTTGTTACGGTTGCGGGCCAGGAGCCCCGGCACGGTGCCGAGCTCGTCGGCGAGATTCACGCCGAGCGCGTCGTTGCGCAGCTGAGCTCCGGAGACGCTGCTGATCGAGGCGGGTACGGTGAACGGATCGACCTCGATTCGCGTTGCGGTGACGACGATTTCATGCACCGGGCCACTGTCGCTATCGGCGCGGGTCGGCGGGCCATAGAGCATGACAGTGGCAAAGAGTGCCAGGCCCAAGCTTCGACGCAGTGACATCGTTCGTGAGATACCTGCAACGGTGCCCCGGCGAGGGCGGGCGCGGATGCTAGCACGGCGATTGCGCGCCCCCGGTCATGATTTTCATGATTTTGACCGTCTCTTGTGATTTCTTAGTAGCCGACGGCGCGACCTTCCTCGTTGCGCGCGTCCGTTGCGCCGAGTCGCTCATGGCTGGAGGGATCAACCTCGATGCACTCGGCGTCACCGGTTATGTCGGATGGCGCGAGCGAGTATCCCATCGACTGCAGCTGACTCACCGTTTGCGGCGGAAAGCGTCCCGGCTCGAGCTGCACGCCCTCCGGCATCCACTGCTGGTGAATGCGCGGCGAGTTGACCGCCTGCTGGATGTCCAGACCGTAGTCTTCCACTCCGAGAATGATGTTGGCCACGCTCGTGATGATGGTCGGGCCGCCTTCCGCGCCCAGCACCAGCCACAGCCTGCCGTCCTTCAGCACGATCGTGGGCGTCATGGCCGACAGCGGCCGCTTGTTGGCCCCCACTGCATTCGCCGCCCCCTGCAGCAGCCCATACAGGTTGGGCACGCCCACCTTGGCCGCGAAATCATCCATCTCATCGTTCAGGAGGAACCCGAGCGGTCCCAGAGTCACCCGCGAGCCGAAATCATCATTCAGCGTCGTGGTCACGGCGACCGCGTTGCCATCCGAATCGACTACCGAGTAGTGCGTGGTCTGCGTGGGCTCCCTGGAGTGTGTCAGCAGCGGGTGCGCGGCCGCGTACCGGTCGAGCTCGGGAAACATGGCGGGACGGCGCATCGTTCGGCTGTCGCTCGCATGCCCGGGCTCGATGGACTCGCGCCACGCGCGCGCGTACTTCTCGTCGGTGAGCTCAGCCACGGGCACTTTGCTGTAATCGGGATCGCCCATGAACAGGGCCCGATCGAGGAAAGCCCGCCGGTAAGCCTCGGCGAGCAGGTGAATCGATTGCGCGGAGTCGAGCCCGGCGTGTCCGAGATCGAAGCCCTCCAGGATATGCAGCGACTCGATGAGCGCGGTGCCACCCGATGAGGGCGGCGGGGCGCTGATGATTTCCAGGTCGCGGTATCTGCCGTGCACGGGCACGCGGTCCTTCACCTGATAGTGGGCCAGGTCCTGCGCCGTGATCAGCCCCCCACCCTGGCGGACGAAATCGGCGATCTGGCGGGCCATCTCTCCTTGGTAGAAGTCATCCGGGCTGGCCGCGATGCGCTCGAGCGTGCGGGCAAGCTCGGGTTGCGAGAATCGCGCCCCGGCCTGCCATCCCTTGCCGCCGTTCTGGAAAATGCGACGCGAATCGGCGAAGCGCGCGAGGTCCTTGTCCTCGCTCATGGCGCGCGCCTGGCCGGCGCTGAGCACGTACCCCTGGCGCGCGAGACGGATCGCGGGAGCCATCACTTGCGCCAGTTTGAGGCGCCCGAAGTGCTGCTCGGCATAGACCAGACCCTTGACGGACCCCGGAACGCCCACGGCCTTGAAGCCGACGGTACTGAGGCCCGGAACGACCTGGCCGTGGCTATCCTGATAGAGGGTTGCGGTCGCCGCGCCGGGAGCCGCCTCGCGAAAGTCCACAAAGTGACTCTCGCCTTTGCTGGTGCGGAGGAGCATGAAGCCGCCGCCGCCCAGGTTGCCCGCTTCAGGAAAGACGACGGCCAGCGCAAAGCCCGTGGCGACCGCGGCATCGACCGCATTGCCGCCGGACTTCATGATCTGCGCACCGGCCTGCGATGCCAGTTCCTGGACACTCACCACCATCGCATGCGTCGAGCGCACCGGATGCGGGTCGCCCCCGGCAAAGCAAGGGTGTGCCGTGAGGAGCGCAGTGAACCAGAGAATCCGCGCCAGACCCTGCGTCGATCGACGCCCGGTAACCTGTGTTGCTTGCAGAACCTGACACCGTGGAGCAGTGTTGCGAGTCATGATCAACCTGTCATTCAGCAATCTGTGGGCCCGCGCCCCGCACGCGGCACTGTTCATCGCCTGCACGGCTGTCGCGGTAGCGGCTGCCCGCGAGGACCAGGTGCGGCTGCAGGGGAACCTGGCCGGATCGCAGACGATCACCTCGTCCGAGCCCGGCTCCGCGCAGGCCGAATTCTCCTTCAACGACCGGGGTCGTGGCGATCATATCGTCGCGCACTGGAAGCTGGACGCCGCCGGAGTGCCCCTCGAGTATTCCGGCAGCGGCAACGATTATATGAAGGCGGCGGTGGCAGAGTCCTTCCGGCTCGTCGCCGGCAAGGCATCGTGGCACAGCCGCGCGGAGCAGGGCGAGCGGGCTGTGAGCGGCGAGGCCTTCTACGTCCCGGCCTTTGCACCACCTGAGTTCCTCGGGGTTCTGGCGCGTGCGCTCCTGCAGGCCCCCTCCCACAAGCTCCCCCTGCTGCCAGCCGGCGAGGCGCAGATCGCACCGGCCGGATCTGTCCCGCTCCATCTCGCCGGCGTCGCCGCCACGGAACTGAGGGAATATGAGATCACCGGCCTGGATTTCAGCCCAACTTCCGTCTGGCTGGACCCCGAGGGCAACACCGCAGCGGTCATTTCAGGCTGGTTCTCCACGGCTGCCTCGATGTACGCGCCCGTCGTGGCAGAGCTGTCCAAGGCCCAGGCTGCCACGGCAAGTGAGTGGTCCGCCGCTATCGCCCGCAGGCTCACTCATGTGCCCGATGTCGACCTCGTAATCCGCAACGCACGCCTGTACGACCCCCGAGACATGACCGTCACGGGCGGGACGAGCGTGGTAATCAAAGGAGAGCGGATTGTGCGTGTGGGGCCGGACACCGAAGTCAGGCCCGCGGCGGGCGCGCAGATCATCGATGCCGCCGGGCGCTTTCTCATGCCGGGCCTGTGGGACAATCACCAGCACTTCTCCGATAACGACGGCGCACTGGATCTCGCCAACGGCGTCACGAGCGCGCGTGACATGGCCAACGACACGGACGAGTTCTTGAGGCGCGTGGCACGCTTCGACGCGGGCTCCGAGCTCGGCCCGCACGTATTCAAGGCAGGCATGATCGATGGCAAGGGTCCGCTCGCCGGCCCGACGAAGATGCTGGTGGATTCCCCCGCCGAGGCGCTGCGTGATGTCGATTGGTATGCCGATCACGGGTATGGCCAGATCAAGATCTACTCCTCGGTCAAGCCGGCGCTGGTGCCGATCATCGCGGACGAGGCTCATGCGCGCGGGCTGCGCGTCAGCGGTCACGTGCCGGCCTTCATGTCCGCGCAGCAATTCGTGTCGGCAGGCGCAGATGAGATTCAGCATCTCAACTTCATTGTCCTGAATTTCCTGCTCGACAGCGTCCCGGATACGCGCGGCATGACACGCTTCTCGGCGGTTGCGGAGCACGCGACGGAACTCGGGCCGGAGAATCCCCGCGTCCGCAATTTCATCTCGTGGCTGCACGCGCACCACACGGTTCTCGACCCGACGATGAATGTGTTCGAAGCGCTCTTCTGCGGCGATCCGGCCGCCGTGGTCCCCGGGCTCGAGCAGGTCGTGCGGCGCTTCCCGCCTCAGGTACGCCGGGGCCTCATGTCAAACGCGCTCGTCGTTCCCAAGGGCAAGGAGGCACAGTACCGCCAGGCCTTTCCCGAGATGCAGCGGCTGCTGAAAGCGCTCCACGATGCCGGCGTAACCATCATCCCGGGCACGGATGCGCTCGCCGGGTACACGCTGCATCACGAGCTGGCTCTGTATGCGCGCGCTGGGATCCCCCCGCGGGAAGTCCTTCGCATGGCGACCCTCACATCGGCACAGGTCATCGGTGTTGACGGACAACGCGGGGTGATTGCGCCGGGCAGGGTTGCGGACATGATCCTGGTGAAGGGCGACCCTGCCGAGCGAATCGCCGATCTCGACAGCATCGACATCGTCATCAAGAGCGGGCATGTATTCGATCCGTCGAAGATCGAGCAGGCGTTGGGTATTACGGCGCGACAGTAACCCGCACCCGGCGCCATCGAGGCGCGTCAGTTCGCGTAGTCCGGCTCGTGTCGATCGAGTATCCGCTTGAGCGCCGCGAAGTGCAGCTCCGTCCGGTTGCCCCCGCCGACGGCAGTCCCGGTCCGGAACTGAGCGGCCGTAGCGCGGACGACCTCCTCGGAAACGAGGCGCAGCCGTCTGCCCGTCGATAGCGCGAGTACCTGGGCCTGGCAGGCCCGCTCCAGGAAATACAGGCGCTCGAAGGCCTCAGCGGCCGACAGTCCGACGACGAGCACGCCGTGATTCGCCAGCATGAGGACCGACTTGTCGCCGAGCGCACGGGCCAGCCGCTCGCCTTCGCTGCTGTCAAAGGCGAGCCCGTTGTAGGTCTCTTCGTAGGCGATGTCATCGTGGAAACCGATCGCGCTCTGGACGGCCATCTCCAGGCGCGGGTTCTCGAGCATGCACAATGCGGTTGCATACGGCATGTGGGTATGCAGCGCACAGCGCGCTTGGGGCGCCAGGCGATGAACCGGCACATGGATGAATCGCGCCGTGTCCTCGACATAGCCCTGCCCGCTCAGGATCCGGCTGGCGAAGTCCACCACCAGGAAGTCGCGGGCCCGCACTTCGGACCAGTGCAGCCCGAAGGGGGCGAGAAGGAACCGGTCGTTGTAACCCGGAACCAGCAGTGTCAGGTGGTTGTCGATACCCTCGAGCAGCCCGAAGCGGGCGGCGAGGCGATGACAGGCGGCCAGATCGACCCGCGCCTGACGCTCGGCCTCCGTCTCGACAAGAAGAGTCTGGCGGCTGGCATTCATGCGAAGATAGTCTATGCCAACGGCCCGGGATTTTCGAAAGTGACCCCCGCCGGTCCACGCCAGGTGGGTCATGGCTTGCACGTGATACTCCGGAGCTCGCGCCGGCCCCACCCCCGGGGGTCCCGATGAGCGCGCCCGCGGCAGTGCTGCGCCCGGCCGCTTCCCTGCGCCGCCGGCAGCTTACGGTCATCCTGCTCCTTTTTGGCGGCTATGCGGCCTGTTACTTCTGCCGGGCCGACCTGTCGGTGTCCACGCCCTTGCTGATCGATGAGCTCGCCCGCCGCGGCGTGAAGCACGATGAGGCGATCGTCCACCTGGGCACGATCGCCTCGCTTGGGGTGCTCGCCTATGCCTTCGGCAAGCTGTTCCTCACCGGGCTCGGGGACTATTGGGGCGGCCGACTGAACTTCCTGATCGGCCTGGCCGGGGCGGCGCTGTTCACCGCGCTGTTCGCCGCGGGCGGGATCCTGCCGGTGTTCACGATTGCCTGGATGGGCAACCGCCTCACGCAATCGGTCGCCTGGGCGGGGTTGATCAAGACTTCCTCCCGCTGGTTCGACTACTCCTCCTACGGCACGATCATTGGCATCCTCAGCATCAGCTACCTCGTGGGGGATGCGGTGGCGCGCTGGGCGATGGGACTTCTGATGGCGCACGGCTCGGGCTGGCGTGCCATCTTCTACTTTGCCGCCGCGGTCGCCGCAGCGATGCTGGCGGCAAACTATCTGCTTCTGCGCGAGTCGCGCACCGAGCTGGGATTTACCGAAGCCCGCACCAACCCGCTGAACCTGTTCGCGGATCGGTCCTCGCGTCCGGCCAGCATCCGCTCTCTGCTGGGGCCCCTGCTGCGCAGCCGCGCATTTCAACTGGTGTGCCTGCTCTCACTGGGCTGCACGATCGTCCGGGAATCATTCAATCTGTGGACACCCGCCTATCTGCACAGCTACCTGGGCTACGTCACCTCGAGTGCCGCCACCGTGAGCGCCGTTTTCCCGGCCGTCGGAGCGGTGTCGGTTCTGGTCACCGGCTGGCTTAGCGACCGGCTGGGCGTCTATGGGCGTTCGCTCGTGATGTTCCTCGGGCTCGGCGCCACGACGGTCTCGCTCCTCTTTCTCATGTCGATTCATCCCGATGCGGCTGCCACGTGGTTGCCGGTCATCGTCATCGGCGTGATCGCGTTCTGCCTCCTGGGCCCCTATTCTTATCTCGGCGGCGCATTCGCGCTGGATTTCGGTGGCGCGCAGGCAAGCGCCATCTCCTCCGGCATCATCGATGGTGTCGGCTATCTGGGCGGTGTCCTGTCGGGCAATCCGCTGGCGGAGCTCTCCGTACGCTACGGGTGGCAGGGGGTGTTTGTCGCACTGGCTGGCGTCACGGCACTGTCGGCGTTGGCCGCCGGTTACCTGTTCCTGCTGAGCATTCGCAGCTCGGCGAGGCTACGCCCCGAAGCGCCTTCGGGTGGAACCTAGATTGACCCTCGCCAGCGAAGTCATCTCGATCTACGAGGGCCGTGGCGCCACGGCCTATTTCGGCGAGCGTGTCTCGATGACCGAGCACGCACTGCAGGCGGCGTTCTTTGCGCAGCAGGCCGACGCGCCGCCGCAACTGGTGGTGGCAGCGCTGCTGCACGATATCGGGCACCTGCTCGAAGCCGTTCCTGACTTCGAAGACTGGAGGGTGGATGCGCGGCACGAAGAGGTTGGCAGTCGTTGGCTGGCGCAGCGCCTCGCTTCCGAGGTGGTCGACCCCATCCGGCTGCATGTGGCTGCGAAGCGATACCTGTGCGCGACCGACAGCGACTACGTCGCGCTGCTCAGTCCGGCCTCCGTAATAACCCTCCAGTTGCAGGGGGGTCCCATGTCGGCCGCCGAAGTCGCACAATTTGAAACACAGGCGGCGTTCCGGAACGCCGTGCGGATCCGGCTCTGGGACGATCAAGGCAAGGTCGCGGGCCTGAAGACACCCGGGCTCGAGGAATATCGCGAACTGATCGACAGTTTTGCCGCGCGCAATACGTAAGCTCCGATGGGCACATAGCTGTCCACGGGCGTAATGTAACAACACTGGCGGACATACCCTTCGGTCCGCCCAAGTAGGGGGACTGCAAGGATGAGAGCACATAGTTGGGTAGTGGGAACGTTGGCGTCTCTGGCCACGATGGCGGCCAGTTCCGCCGTTCCTCCCTCCAGACCCGCCGCCTCTTTGGGCGCTCCGGCCGCGGGCCGACCGCTCCTGCATCTGGCCGGTACGCGCAGCCTGCAGCAGCGCGAGAGCGGAAGTACGCGGAAGCTTGACTCGGCGCTTGCTGATTTGTCGGGCCACCTCGCGCAGGTGCGGGCAGATCACGTCATCGAAGATCTGTACGCCCTCAATCCGGCCGCACGCTTCTGGCAGCGCTCAGCAGCCGAAGGACCCCTCGTCCTGGTTGACGCGGTGACGACTGGAGACCCGAAGAAACTCAAGAGCGCGCTGGTGAGCCTTGGCATGCAGCACGCGGTGCTCTACTCCAATGATGTCGGCGGTTGGCTGCCGCTGTCTCAGCTGAGCAATGCCGCCGCACGGGCGGAAGTACACTCCATCCGCGCTTCAATGTCGCGTACACGCGCCGGTGCTGTGACCTCGCAGGGCGACTTCGCACAGAATAGCGCCGCGCTGCGCAGCACCTATTCCACGCTCAACGGGACGGGCGTGACGGTCGGCATCATGTCCGACAGCTACGACTGCTACGCAGTGTACGCGGAGCCGAGCTCGAACGTCCCCGCTTCCGGACCAACCGGATACGCCCCGAACGGCTTCACGGCGACAGCCGCCACCGACGTGTCCACCGGGGACCTGCCCTCGTCAGTCACCCTGGTCTCCACCACGCTCAGCGGCACGACCGACGCCGGCGAGTTTCCATGTCTCAACTATGGCAAACCGATGCAGACGCCGTTCTCGGACGAAGGCCGCGCGATGATGCAGGTCGTTCACGACGTGGCGCCCGGGGCGAGCCTGGCGTTCCACTCGGCAGAGTACAGCGAGGCGGACTTCGCTGCGGGTGTCGCGGCTCTGGCGGCCGCAGGCGCCACGGTGATCGCCGATGACGTGGGTTATTTCGACGAACCCATCTATCAGGATGGCATCATCGCCCAGGCGATAGACACCGTGGAGGGCAAAGGGGTTGCCTATTTCTCGGCTGCGGGCAACAGTGCCGATCACGCCTGGGAGAGTACCTCACCCTCGTTCCCCGTTGTCTCCAACACTGCACCGACGACGGGCGAGCATCTGCTGAACTTCGACACCACGGGAGCGACGACCAAAACCACCCTGTCCGTGGACATCCCCGGCCTCCAACAGGGCGAGCTGATGGCGATCATTCTCCAGTGGGATCAGCCCTACGTGACGGGAGCACCGGACAGCGGTGGTG
>DASTDD010000167.1:0-11177 GCA_035710545.1 Steroidobacteraceae bacterium | reverse complement strand
TGCCGGTCTATGACGGCCGACCCTTCCGCTTCGAGGCGCACGCGCAGCGGCTGACGCGCAGTCTGAAGGAATTGCGGATGGACGATCCGCACACCCGCTCCGAATGGCGCGAGCTCCTCTCGAGGCTGATCTCACGCAACGGCGGCGGTAACCAGTACATCTACTGGCAGGTGACTCGTGGCGCCGAGCGGGGCAGAAACCACGCTCCTCTGCCAGTCATTCCGCGAACCATCTTCGCGTTCTGTGCCCCCCTGGCGCCCATTCCGGCAACGACTCTGGAGAACGGGCTTTCATGCGTGACTGCGCAGGACACGCGCTGGGCACAATGCAACATCAAGTCTGTCGCGCTGCTGGCTAATGTCCTCCTGCGTCAACTCGCTGTGGACGCCGGCGCCGCTGAGACCATTCTGTTGCGGGACGGCGAGCTGACAGAGGGCTCCTCCTCCGCCGTTCACGTCGTAGTCGACGGCGTCGTGCGCGCGCCACCGAATTCGCGGAAGATCCTTCCCGGCACGACGCGTAGCGCGGTGGAGGAAATGGCCGAGCGCGCGGATGTCCCCTATCGGATCATGTCGGTCAGCGAGGCGGAGCTGCGCGGCGCCAGTGAAGTCTGGCTCTCGGCAGCGACTCGCGAAGTGCAGCCGGTGACCCGCATCGACGGCACCGCCGTCGGAACCGGCAAACCCGGCACCCTGTGGCGCCGGGTTTACGATGAGATGCAGCGTTACAAGCGGGAGCTCGCGGACCGCCCGTGGTAGAGCCACCGCCGCTGCTGCGGTTTCCCACCGACTATCCGATCAAGGTCGTGGGCAGGCCCTCCGACGAGTTCCGCGAACGGGTGCGGACCATCATGCTCAAGCACGCCCCGGGCCTCGATCCTGCGAGGGTCAGCGAGCGGCTGAGCGAGAACGGCAACTTCCTTTCCATCTCCTACGTCATCGTCGCGGAGAGCGGCGAGCAGGTCATCGCCCTGGTGAACGACCTCAAGGCCTGCGAGGGCGTGCTCACCATCATCTGAGCGGGCCGTGACGCCGGCGCGCGCCCGTCTATAACCGTTTTGTAACCGGCACGTGACCCCCTTGTAACTGACGGCTCGGCGCCTGCGCGGCTGGCAGCTTCCAATGAGCTAGCATGCGGGTCACTCCGGCCGCACAATTTCAACAAGATGTCGATCACCCTCGACCAGGTAACCAAACGCTACCAGGGCGTCCCCGTCGTCAACGATGTCTCGCTCGACATCGGAGACGGCGAGTTCTTCGTTCTGTTGGGCCCCAGTGGCAGCGGCAAGAGCACCCTGTTACGAGCCATCGCGGGTCTTGCCGGGGTGGACCATGGCCGTATCTCGCTGCACGGCCGTGATGTCACTCACGTCGCCGCGCGCGAGCGGGGCGTCGGACTGGTCTTCCAGAACTACGCACTGTTCCGCCACATGACCGTCGCCGACAACATCGAGTTTGCCCTGCGGGTGCGCCGCATGCGGGCGAAGGACCGCCGCAAGCGACGCCAGGAATTGCTGCGCCTCGTGGCCCTCGAGGGTATGGACCAGCGCCTCCCGGCCCAGCTGTCCGGCGGCCAGCAGCAACGCGTAGCGGTCGCCCGGGCCTTGGCGCATAACCCGGAGGTGCTCCTGCTGGATGAGCCGTTTGGGGCGCTGGACGCGAAGATTCGCGAGGAGTTGCGGCGCACCATCCGCCAGGTGCAACGGGAGCTCGGTATCACGACCGTCCTGGTGACGCACGACCAGGAGGAGGCGTTCGCGCTGGCCGACCGGATCGGGGTCATGAATCTGGGGCGGCTGCTGGAGATGGGCCGGCCTCACGAGTTGTACACGCGTCCGGCGACACGCTTTGTCGCCACGTTTCTCGGAGCGGCGAACCTCATTCTCGCGCGCCAGACGAGAGACGGCATCCGCTTCGGACAGGCCTCGGTCGCGGCGAGCGCGAGCATGCCCGGCCTTTTTCACGCGGACCGCGAGCACGAGGTCGTTGCCGTGGTGCGCCCGGAGGAGATCGAAATCGCACCGGCGCGCGATCGACTCGCCTCCAGCTACCTGACACAGGGCGAAGTGCAGGAGCTGTTGTTCACGGGTGCGCTCGAGCGCATCCGCATCCGCATTGACGAGGGTGCGGAAGGCGCCGGGATTTCGAGCGATGGCTCCGGCAGCGCGCTGCTCGAAGCCACGCGAACGCAGCACGAGCAACGGGCCTTCAGGATCCGGCCGGGACAGCAGGTGATCGTCGGAGTCCGCCGCATCCACGTCCTGCCGACGCCGCTCTCGAGCTTCACCGCCTGCGCACCGACTGACGGGCTCGCCAGAGCTCTGCTGCATGAGCCGCTGCTGGCCGAGCTCGCGCTGCGCATGAAAACCCGGATCTCTACGCGGGTCGAACCGCGGCTCGGCATGCCGGGAGCGAACGGCGAGGCGCAGGCAGCATTCGCCGGCACGACCGTGATCGCCTCGCATGCGGATGCGGTATTTCAGGTCGAGTGGCTGCTGCAGCGGGGCGCGGAGGAAATCCTGATACTGCCCCGAGATACCGCCTCACCGCAGCGTGTTCTCATCCATTGGACCGATCCGGCACTGCGACGCGCGACGCTGGCCGTATCGGCCAGCATTCTCCGCCATTTGTCCGCGGAGGCGCTTTACGTGGACATTCTTCCGGAGCAGACCCCGGTGGCGCAGCGCTCGCACGGCATGCGGGCACTCCTCGATGCGCGCTCGGAAGCGCAGGCGGTTCACGGGCTGGAGATGCGCACGGAGCTGCATTTCGGTGAGGTCTCAGGGGAGCTGTCCCGCCGGCTGGCCGAATTGCCCGGCCAGATGCTCATCCTCGGAATCCGTGAGTCCAGCGCCCTGGCAGCGCCGCTGGGCCCGCTCTTCTCCTCCGGCCGATGGCCGGTGCTCATCGTCCACCGTCAGCACGAGGGCGCGGCGGAGCCCGCCGGCTCATGAGATCCATCCGCCAGCCCAGCGTGCTGCCGGGCTTCGCCCTCACATTCGGCTTCACGACGTTCTTTCTGAGCACCATCGTGTTGATCCCGCTCGCGGCTCTGGTGCTCATGACGGCCTCGATGCACTGGCAGGAGTTCCTGCACGTCGTGCTCAGCCCGCGCGCCCTGGGATCCTACCGGCTTTCGTTCGGCGCCTCGATGCTCGCCGCCACGATCAATCTCGTGTTCGGTTTCATCATCGCCTGGACCCTGGTGCGCTACGAATTCCCCGGGCGCAAGCTGATTGATGCGCTCATCGACATGCCCTTCGCGCTGCCTACGGCCGTGTCGGGCATCGCCCTGACCAGCGTGTTCGCCGAGAACGGTTGGATCGGCTCCTACCTGCACACACTGGGCATCAAGGTCGCCTACACCTGGGTGGGCGTGACGGTCGCTCTGACACTGATCGGCCTGCCGTTCGCCGTGCGCTCCGTGCAGCCGGCGCTGCTCGAAGTGCAGCGCGACCTGGAGGACGCCGCCGAGACCCTCGGTGCCGGCTGGTTCTACGTATTCCGGCGGATCATCCTGCCGACGGTGCTGCCTGCCCTGCTGACCGGATTCACCCTGGCCTTCGCGCGCGCGGTCGGCGAGTACGGCTCGGTGATCTTCATCGCCGGCAACCTGCCGATGAAGACCGAGATCACCCCCCTGCTGATCGTGATCCGCCTGGAGGAGTTCGACTACAAGGGCGCCGCCGCGCTCGGCTTCGTCATGCTGGTGATCTCGTTCGTCGTCCTGTTGACCATCAACATGCTGCAGGCCTGGGGCCGGCGGCGAATCGTCGCGGTGTCGCACTGATGGCCGCCGGCACCCACGCCCTGGGCCTGGAGGATCTGGACACACGACCGGGACGCGATACGATCGTCAGCTCGCTCGTGCGCTGGAGCTTCATCGGCGTCTCGCTGGCGTTCCTCGCGGCGCTGCTGTTCGCGCCGCTTGCCACGGTGTTTGTCATGGCGTTGCAGCACGGCTTGCGCGCCTACTTCCACAGCTTCTCGGATCCCGACACAACGGCCGCCATCCGCCTCACGCTGCTCACGGCGCTGGTGGTCGTGCCGATCAACACGGTATTCGGACTGGCTGCCTCCTGGGCCATCGCCAAGTTCGAATTCAAGGGCAAGAGCTTCCTGATCACCATGATCGACCTGCCGCTGGCGGTCTCGCCGGTCATCTCCGGCATGATGTACGTGCTGCTCTTCGGCCTGCATGGCTGGTTCGGCGCATGGCTGCAGGAGCATGACATCAGCATCATCTTCGCGGTTCCCGGCATCATGCTCGCGACCATGTTCGTGACCTTCCCCTACGTCGCGCGCGAGCTGATCCCCCTGATGCAGCAGGTCGGGAACGATGAGGAGGAAGCTGCGATGACTCTCGGGGCCGGTGCCTGGATCACGTTCTTCCGGGTGACGCTGCCCAAGGTTCGCTGGGGGCTGGTGTACGGTGTCATACTGTGCAATGCGCGCGCCATGGGCGAATTCGGCGCCGTCTCGGTCGTCTCGGGCCACATCCGCGGATTGACCAACACCATGCCACTGCACATCGAGATTCTCTACAACGAGTACAACTTCGTGGGCGCGTTCGCGGTCGCCTCGCTGCTCACGCTGCTCGCGCTGCTGACGCTGATCGTGAAAACCCTGGTTGAACGAACGGGCTATCGGCGGCGATGACCCCGATGCCGGGCCGCCTCGGACAGTTCTGGGCCGCGCTCCGGCCCGACCCGGAGAAGACGAGCCTCGGCTGGTGGATGGTCGCCATCCACGTGGCGATCGTGCTCCTGGTCGGAGGGGGCATCTCATACTCTGCCATTCGCATCCTGCATGCACTTGCGGACGAACAGGGCAAGGCGCGTGCGCAGCTCGCCGGAGCGATGGCTCGAGAGGACCTCCGTCGAATGGGCGAAGACACGCTCACCGCGGCGCGCGCTCTCGCGGAACGCCCCACCCTGCAGCGACTGGTCGCCGAAGGGCGCACCGATGCCATTCCGCCCCTGCTGCGGCGCTCATGCGAGGCCGCCGGCATCGACGCCTGTGCGCTGTTTGCGGGTACTCAGTTGATCGCTCAGAACGGCCCGCCCCTGGACTGGGACGGCGTCGTTACTGCCAGCACCGAGCAGGGAGCCACATTCCTGGCACTGCCCGCCAGCAGCCGTACGCCGGTATTCGGCGCGTACGCCGGACTCGGCGATAACGAGGGAACGCGCGTCTACGTCGTCCGGATGTTGAACGACGCCCTGGCTAAGACGCTCAGTCAGCAGGTCGGCCTGCAGATCCGCCTCATCGACTATCGCGCGTTCACGAACGATCCCGTGAACGCCTTCACCCCGTTGTATTCAGCCAGCCTCGCCGACGGCCGCTCGGCGGTGCAGAGGATCGAATCGCAGCGTGTATACGCTTCCAGCGTGCCGGTGTTTGCCTCCACGGGCGAGGCGATTGCGCTCATCGAGGCGTTGCTGCCGACCGCGGACATCGACACCTCGGCCGCGAGACTCACCCACAAGCTGCTCCTGACCGCGTTGCTGCTCGCGGCGCTCGCCGTTTTCGGCGGCGTCATCCTGAGTCAACTGGTCGCCGGGCCCGTGAAGGCCCTCACACAGGCGGCCGTCAGACTCGGACAGGGCGACTTCTCGACCTCCATCCCGCCCGGCGGAGCCGCGGAGGTCGGCACCCTCGCGCGCACGATGGAGGACATGCGACGCAGCCTCGTCGACCTCACCGGGGCACTGCGCCGTCGCGAGGCGGAAGCCCAGGCGGTGCTGAGTGGCGTCGTCGAGGGGGTGTATGCGGTCGACAAGAACCGCACGATCCGCTACCTGAACCCACAGGCAGCGCGCCTCCTGAGCGTCACCCCCGAACAAGCGGTCGGCCGCTTCTGCGGAGACGTGCTCAAGCCCCGCCCCGATAACGGTCGCCGTCCCTGTGACCATCGGTGCCCCATATTGCAGGCACGCTTGGATGGCAGCGCGAAGGCGGTCGAGCACCTGCAGGTCTGCGATGCGGAGCCACGCACCACGGTGATCACCAGCTCCGACATGGTCGAGGGGCTGCAGGTGCAGGTCATCCGCGACGAGACCGAGCTCGAGGCGGTGCGCCGCGCCCGCGACTCCGTGCTCGCCAACATCTCACATGAATTCCGCACGCCGCTCGCGGCGCAGCTTGCATCGATCGAGCTGCTGATGGAGGGCTTGACGAGGCTGCAGCCGGAGCAGCAGCAGGAGCTGGTCCGGTCGCTGGAGCGGGGCACACTGCGACTCACCCGGCTCATCGACAATCTGCTCGAAAGCGTGCGCATCGAGTCGGGACAGCTCGGCATCCGCCGCCAGAGCGTCGAGCTGGCGGAAGTGGTGGAGGATGCCCAGGCGCTCGTGGGATCGCTGCTGGCGATGCGCCGCCAAACGCTCGAGGTGAGCATTCCCGACGGGCTGCCGCTCGTCGCGGGCGACAAGCCGCGGCTCACACAGGTCTTCGTCAACCTGCTCGCCAACGCGAACAAGTTCGCGCCCGAGGATAGCGTCGTGCGGATTGGAGCCGAAGCCAGCGAGGGGCGCGTGCTCACCTGGGTTGAGGACGAGGGTCCCGGCCCCGCGCCAGCCGAAGGCGAGGCGATCTTCGCCCGCTTCCAGCGGGGCTCCGAGGAGGAGCCGGAGCCCGGCGGCCTCGGCCTCGGGCTGTGGATCGTCAAGTCGATCATCGATCGTCATGACGGTACGATCGCACTGGTCCGCACCGGGCAGGGACGGACCCGGTTCGTGGTCTCATTGCCTGCGGAGCGCGGCGAATGAAGATGCTGGTCGTCGACGATGATCGCGATCTGCGCGAGCTGATCGGATTCACCCTGACGCAGGCGGGCTATCTGGTCATGAAGGCGGCGGACGGGCTGGCCGCGCTGCGCACCTTCGAATCGGAGTCGCCGGACCTGGTCGTGCTGGACATCAACATGCCCGGCGCCAGCGGGTTCCAGGTTTGCGAGGCGATCCGCAAGCGCTCGCGCGTGCCCGTCATCATGCTCACGGTGCGCGGCGAGGAGGAAGATCTCGTCCGCGCGCTCGAGCTCGGCGCCGACGACTACCTGACCAAGCCGTTCAGCCCGCGCACGCTGCTGGCAAGAATCAAAGCGCTCCTGCGGCGCGCCGGCATGGAGAACCCGACGCCACTTGCTGCCGGGCGCGTTGCGCTCGACATCGATGAGCACACGGTACGCATCGGAAACTCCGACCCGGTGCGCCTGACGAAGCTCGAGCTACGCCTGCTGCAGATGCTGCTGGCGAACGCGGGGCATACGGTCAGCTCGGACCGCCTGCTCATCCAGGTGTGGGGACACCGGAACTCGGCAGACCGGCAGCTGCTGAAGCAGCTCGTGCACCGGTTGCGCCAGAAAATCGAAGCCGACCCGGCCACGCCTCAGCTGCTGCAGACCGCCGCGGGCGCCGGGTACAAGTTGATCGTTGACTAGCCGCTGATCACGGCCTGCTGGCGTGGAGAGCCTGCCGTCATGGCCTGTGATCGCGCGGAGCCTGCGTTCATAGCCTGTTGGCCACGGAAGGCCTGCCGTCATGGCCTGGCTTCTGGCTGCCGGCTCGCACCCTTTTGTAACCACTCCGTTACTGGTTTGATATCGCCGATCGGTTAGGCTCACCAGCATCGTGACTTCCGCGCGCACCATCGTCATCGTCGGTGGCGGCCTGAGCGGTACGCTGGTGGCCGTCAATCTGCTGAGGTCTCCTCAGTGGGCGAACACGCAGATCGTCCTCATCGAGCGCGCCCTGCATGTGGCCCGCGGCAAAGCCTACATCGAGCGCGAGCACCCATTCCTGCTCAACGTTCCGGCCGGCCGCATGTCGGTCCATCCTCGCTCGCCACTGGACTTCCTGTGGTTTGCGCGCCGGCGAATGCCGCACGCCACGGCCGAGGACTTCCTGCCTCGCCCGCTGTACGGCGATTACCTCGAGTCAACGCTTTTAGACGCGGAACGAGAAGCGCCCGCACACGTTCAGTTAGGACGCCTGAGGGGCGATGTCAACGCCATCGAACGCATCCCTGGGACCTCGCGCCTGCGCGTCCGGCTTGCCGATGGCCCGGGCGTGATCGCCGATGAAGTCGTGCTGGCACTCGGGAACCCGCCGCCCACCCGCGTCGCAGGCGCGGAGGCGTTGCATCCATCCAGGCACTACATCGCCGATCCATGGGCGGAGCCCCTGTCCTTCAGGCCCGGCGAACGCCTGCTGCTCATAGGTACCAGTCTGACAATGGCGGATGTGGCCACCGCTGCGGCAGCTGCCACAGATGGCTCGGCGGTGATCCATTCGATTTCCCGACATGGTCTCGTGCCGCCTTCTCAGACTGCATTTCGCGACCAGACCGCATTTCGTGACGGGCGGTGCGGCGCCAACACAGCCGAGCTGCTTCTTGCGGCATCCTTTTCAACACTGACACTGATGCGCGCCGTGCGGGAGCTGGTGGACGAGACCGAGCGCACCGGCGGCGACTGGCGCGAGGCCGTCGCACTGGTACGCGGCATCGCGCCTGCTCTGTGGAAACGCCTGGCGATCAAGGAGCGTCGCCGGATGCTTCGACACGTCCGCCCATATTGGGACGTCCACCGACATCGGCTGCCGGGCGAAACGCTCGCACGACTTCGGCAGATGCGCCTGCGTCAGAAACTGCACATCTACGCCGGCCGTCTGCTGAATTCACGGATCGCTGACGACGAAGTGCATGTGACGTGGCGCCCCCGCGGCGCCAGCGCCGCCCAGGACCTGATCGTCGACCGGGTGATCAACTGCACCGGCCCCGACCACGACGTGCGGCGGACTAACGATCCCCTCATGCGCTCCCTGCTTCGACAGGGACTTGTCCTGCCCGATCCGCTGGGTCTCGGCATCCGCACCGGTCCACACGGCTCGCTCATCGACTCCAGTGGCCGCGCGTCCACCAATCTCTTCTATGTCGGCCCCCTGCTGCGCGCCGACCACTGGGAAGCCACGGCGGCCCACGAGCTCCGCGACCATGCCGAGAGCCTCGCGCAACATCTGACCGGGACCGCCTCAGTGATACCGAAAGAAATGGTCCCGGAACATGCGTCCGGGTTGCGCATCACGCCGCTCACCGACGGCCCGCTGAGCTACCGCTCTGCGGTCTCAATGCGGCGCATGTAGACAGGGCGAACCACGGGATTCAGGTCTTACCACCGTCCGTGGAGAACGCCTGCTCCCGACCTCTTTCAACGGGCGAAGGTAAGCACTAGTGACCGACATACTTGACGCGCCAGATGGAGTTTGAAGCATCGTCGGCCACAAAGAGCGATCCATCGAGACCGATCGCCACCCCGGCGGGCCGTCCCCAAACGCGCTTATTGTCTATAGCGAATCCGGTCAGGAAATCCTCGTATTCTCCGGTTGCCTTACCACTGTGATGTAAGGGTATTCGGATCACTTCGTAACCGGTGCGAACGCTCCTGTTCCATGAGCCATGCTCAGCAGCGAAGATATCGCCCCAGAACTCTGCAGGGAACTGTTTGCCATCGTAGAAAGTGATTCCTACGGAGGCATTGTGAGGCTGTAAGAGCACGTCCGGCCTGACTACCTTGTCTTTGAGCTCAGGGTGTTTACCCGCGAGGCGCGGATCCTGGTGGCCGCCCATGTACCACCACGGCCAGCCGTAAAAGCCACCCTGCTTCACATGAGTAATGTAGTCGGGAACGAGATCGTCACCAAATCCATCGCGTTCGTTCACCGTCATCCAGAGATTCTTCGTCTTCGGGTCGTAGGCCATGAATGAGGGGTTTCGAATCCCGTAAGCATAGACTTGCAGATCAGATCCGTCGGGCTTGACCTCCAGGATGTTCGCTCTGTTCTTTTCCAACGGGTTGTCCGCATCATCCGCGTTCGAGAAGGACCCCACGGAAATCAGTATCTTCTGTCCGTCAGGCGCAACTTGGATGTCCCGACTGGTGTGACCCTCCTTGGGGAGGTCCAGAATGTGTTCGGAGGGGCCGCGCGCTTCCAGATCTCCGTTACGGTAAGGAAAGCGAATGACCGCTCTCGTGGTGCCCACATAGACCCAGCGTGGATCGGTTCCCGGCGGATAGAAGTTCATGCCGAACGGTTGATCCATACCGCTGGCAAACACTGTGCTGCGCTGTGGGTGTCCTGCGTTATCGATACCGCGAAAGACGTCAATCTTGCCCGTTTCCGGCTCCGCGACAAACAGATCACCGTTGGGAGCGCGTCGAAGTCGACGAGGGTTTTGCAGACCGTCTGTGTAGAGCGTTACCTCAAATCCAGCCGGTGCTTTGGGCCACGCACCCTGAGGTCGCGGAACGATCGTGGGGCCATTGGAAGCTGAAGGCGTTGCGAACGGGGCAGGTAAGTCTTTCAACGAGATCTTGTGGGTCTGCCCGGGTTTCTCGAATCGGTAGTCAGTAAACGGTGGCCTCGGTGGAGGCGCAACTTCGACAGAGGGTTCAGCACCAGCCGCCACGGCTGGCGCAGCGGTTCCCCGCGGTTCGAGAGCCTTCAGATAGCTGATGACTTGCCAACGCTGCTTTTCGGGGAGCTGCTCCCAGGACGGCATCCCATTAAGGGGATCTCCCTTCGAGATGAACCAGAATAGTTCTCCGGGAGGGACCGATTTGAGGGTTGCGGCGGTGAGTGCCGGAATGTTTCCCGAGCCCTGTCCAGAGGCTCCGTGGCAGCTTGCGCAGTGACGCTCGTACAAAGGCTTGCCGCTCTCTGCGCTGTCAGCGGCCGAGGGGGGCGTCAGCTCGCGCGCCGATGCCGGCGCGCCATGGAAGCTTCTGGGCTGTGCCTGGAGCATCAAACCGTACACCAGAGAGCAAAGAACGAAGATGACTTGGCACGCGCCGTGGGTCTCTCTCATGCTTGGATCTCCTGAAGGCGGACGAGCGTTTTGCTCAACCGTAGAGGAAACGAAAGCCAGCCTCGGCCTTACTCTGGGGCCGCAGCCAAATGGAAAGCGATGGTTCGGTGACGAATCGTCGCCGCCGAAGTACGAATCGCAGTGGTTCCATCCGACAGGCCGACCTGGCGCGCGAGCTGGCCTGGATTCATCCGGATCAGGCAGAGGCCAGGAAGGGCAATTTGCGCCTCAGCTCATCAGCAGGCGCTTTGAACCAAACGAGGACGAGTTGATCCATCCAGGACGATGGCCGGCGCGTGAATCTCACGCCGC
>DASTDD010000166.1:0-16262 GCA_035710545.1 Steroidobacteraceae bacterium | reverse complement strand
GCGTGCTGCGCCAGCTGCCCAGGAACAGCAGGATCATCAGACCGGTGAGCCCGGCGGTAATGGTGGCCTCGCGCACGACCCCCGAGATCGCCGCGCGCACGAAGAGCGACTGGTCACCGATGGGCTCGATCCGCAGTTGCGCCGGCACCATCTCGCGGACCTGGGGGAGTTTGTCCTTGATGGCGTTGATGACATCGAGTGTCGAGGCCTTGCCGAGCTTCAGGACCGTCATCAGGACAGCGCGCCGCCCCCCGAGCCGTGCGATATTCGTCTGGGGCGGCGAGCCGTCACGTACGTGCGCCACGTCGCGCACGTAGGTGACGTTTCCGTTGCTGGAGCTGATGGGCAGATCGTTGAGCTCCTCGACTTTCTGCGGGCTCGCATTGAGCCCGATGTAGTACTCGAGGTCGCCGATCTTCTGCGTGCCGGCGGGCAGGATGAGGTTCTGTGAGGAGATGGCGGCTGTCACATCCGACCCGGACAGGCCCCTGGCGCGCAAGGCGGGCAGGTCCAGGTCCACCTGGACCTGCCGCTGGCGGCCGCCATAGGGCCACGGCATCGCCGCGCCGGGAATCGTGGCGAGAGCGGTGCGGATGATGCTGTTGCTGAGATCGAAGATCTGCGCCTCCGAGAGCGACTCACTCGAGAGTGCGAGCTGGATGATGGGGACCGTGGAGGCGTCGTAAGCCAGGATGAACGGCGGGGTGGCGCCGGGGGGCAGGTTCTTCAGCTGTGTCTGCGACACCCCGGTGATCTGGGCATAGGACAGCACTTCGTCGGCCCCGGGCTGAAAGAAGTACTTGATCACGGAGATGCCGTTGAGGGACTGCGATTCGGTGTGCTCGATGTTGTTGACCGTGGTCTGCGCGCCCCGCTCGGTGCCGAGAACGATCCGATTCGCCATCTCGATCGGCTGCAGGCCCGCATAATTCCAGATGGAGGCGACCACGGGTATGCGGATGGCCGGAAAGATATCGACCGCGGTGCGCGTGATTGCGAACACGCCCCCGAGGAAGATCACGATCGCGAGGACGATGAAGGTGTACGGGCGCTGCAGCGCAACCTTGACGATCCACATCAGCGGCGCCACCCCCGGGGCATCACCCGGCGGACGGCCGGGGTCGGGCGCACGAGCCTTGCATCCCTGGACATGAGGGTTCCGGATCTCAGCCGGCGGAGCCGGACTTGTAGGGCGGCCGGGCGGTCACGCTGACCGAGGTGCAGTCCTCGTCTTCGCACTGCGTCAGTTCGATCTGCACGGTTGCATGCTCGACACCAAATCGCTCGCGCAGCGTGCTGTGGATGTCGAGCAACGCCTGATCGCGATCGACATTTTCGCGCAACACCGCATGCAGGGTGACCACCGGCCGTTCATCGGTGAGAGACCACACGTGCAGATGGTGGACCCCCGCGACCCCAGGGATTGCCGCAGCGAGTGCCCGCTCGATCTGTTCGCCGTCACAGTCCGGGGGCGCTCCTTCGAGCAGGATGTGCGCGGATTCGCGACTGATGCGCCAGCCGCTGCGCACCATGATCACGGCGACTACGCCTGAGAGCAGTGGATCCGCCGGCATCCAGCCGGTGAACATGATGATGCCGCCGGCGATCAGGGCAGCGAGACTCCCCAGGATGTCGCCCATGACATGGGCGAGCGCGCCGCGCACGTTCAGGTTCGTCTCACCCCGCGAGAGAACTATGAATGCCGCTATGTTGACCAACAGTCCGAGTACTGCCACGCCCGCGACGATCTGGCCGCTGACCACGGTTCCGGCGCGCAATCTCTGCAGCGCTTCCACGGCGATCCAGATGGCCAGCACCAGCAGGGCCAGACCGTTCACGAATGCGGCGAGAACCTGCCAGCGGTGATGGCCGTAACTCATGGACACCGTGGCGGGCCGGTTGCCGGCGCGCACCGCGGCGTAGCTCATGCTGAGCGAGGCACAATCGGTGAGCATGTGGGCGGCATCGGCCAGCAGCGCCAGGGAGCCGGCTATCCAGCCGCCTGCCGCCTCGACGATCATGCAGCCGCCGGTCAGCAGCAGCGCGCCCAGAAGCCGGGACTGGCTCGTGGGAGCGCCGTGATGGTGGCCATGACCCCCATGACCGTGGGAGTGCCCGGCCTCTGCGGGCTCGTGAGGATGAGCGCCACCGGTTCCGCCCTGCCGAAAACGGCGGTCGGCGCCCGCCTCGCGGTGCCCCTTGGGATGGTGCACGGTGTATCGCTGCGAAGAATGCTCAGTCGTGAGATCGACGAGCGATGATAGCCGAAATCAAAAATCGTAGGCGAGCGGGGGCGTGGCCTGCGACTTCACCCGGCAAGTCAGTTCCATAGCCGCAGATTCGCAGGAACTTCGCGGTCGCGAACGGCATCGGGGTCGAATCGGCCAGCGGCCCGGCTGCCACCGGCGCCCCACTCTGCGTCGTCATCGAAGGCCACTGTGACCGGGACGTTGAGGCTTTGCGCGCCGTGGCTCTGGAGTAGCTTGTTGACCGCTGGCAGCTCACTGGAGGTCAGCCGAGTGAAGGCGGCTTCGAGCTCCCCGAGCTGGCCGCGCAGGGCAGCAATGTTGGCGAGCTGATAGCCCGCGGGAGGTCCTTCCCAGGATGTGATCGCCCCATACAGCTGGTCCGTATGCTCGCGAAGGCGCTCTTCGCCGGTTATGGCTCCCCCCTCGGTGGTCGCGACGATCTGCTTGCGCAGGCCATCGAGCTTGGCGTCGAACTCACTCAACCGGTGTGCGACCGCATCGGTCGCGGGGCGGCCCTTGCTGCGGTCGGCGATCTGCTGGCGCAGTCCGGCGATCCGTGCAAACAGGGTCGACTCGTCGTTGAAGAGCGTCTCCACCTTCATCGCGGCATCATACTGGGATTGGCGATCCGCCGCGGTCCAGTTGACGCGTTTGTCCAGGCCGACCGTGAGCGTGGTGGTGTAACTCTTCCCGTTCTTCTCGATGCGCACGGTATAGGTGCCCGGAAGCACGCGTGGGCCCTGCGTGCCGGCCTGAGCAAGCTGCACTGCAGGCGGAACGTGAGGGGGCCGCAGATGCATGCTCCAGACGACGCGATTGAGTCCGCGGCGCGTGCTGGCAGGAAGCTCGTCAACCACATTGCCGTGCGCATCCAGCACTTCGATCTTCAGCTTGCCGAAGAGGTGGCGCGTGCGCTGGTAGTAGGTGATCTCGGCGCCCGCCGCTGGATCATCGCCCACGAAAGCCGCCGCCCCCAACGGCCAGCCACCGTTGGCTTCGATGCGCTGCTGGACGGGGCGGCTGGATACGAAGGCCGCATCCTGTGACAGCAGATCGGGCGTCAGGTGACGCAGCGGGGTGATGTCGTCCACGATCCAGAGTCCGCGGCCATGCGTGGCCAGCACGAGGTCGTTGTCCCGCTTCTGGATGGCCAGGTCGCGTACCGCCACGTCGGGAATGTGGCCTCCCTTGAACTGCGCCCAGTGAGTGCCGTGGTCCACCGAGATCCACAAACCGAACTCGGTACCGAGGAAGAGCAGCTGTGAGTCCACCGTGTCTTCCTTGATCACATGCGCGTACCCGCGCACGCCACGCGGGTCCTGAGCGGTGGCGAGCGGCGTCCAGGTCTTGCCGTAGTCGGTGGTCACATACACGTACGGGGCCATGTCTCCGAATGTGTGCCGGTCGAAGGCGGCGTATGCGGTGCCCTCGGCATACGCACTGGCCTGTACCCAGCTCACCCATGAGCTGGGAGGCAGGCCATGCACGTTGTGCACCACGTTATCCCAGTGTTTGCCGCCATCGCGGGTGAGCTGGAGGTTGCCATCATCGGTGCCGACCCAGACGAGCCCGGCGGTGACCGGCGACTCGCTGATCGAATAGATCGTCGTGTGCATCTCTGCCGCGGAGTTGTCCACCGTGACGCCTCCGGACTGTTCCTGCTTCTGTTTCTGCGGATCGTTGCTGGTCAGATCGGGCGAGATGCGCTCCCAGGTCTGGCCGTGATCGCCCGAGCGGAACAGGAACTGGGCACCGATGTAGACCGCGGCGGGATCATGCGGGGAGAGCGCAATCGGCGTGTTCCAGTTGAATCGCAGTTTCGTGTAGCGCTTCAGGTCCTCGGGGCCGGGTTTCGGCTGGATGTCACGCGTCTCGTGCGTATGCACGTTGACCCGGCCGATCGTGCCACCCTGCGCCTCGGCGTACACGTAGTTGGAATCGGAAGGGTCGGCAAACATCCAGAAGCCGTCCCCGCCGTACATGTTCTCCCAGCGTGAGCTGGGAATGCCGCTGGGATAGGCCGAGTCCCCCACCCACGAGCTGTTGTCCTGCAGGCCGCCGTAGACGTGGTACGGATCGGCCTGATCGAGACTGACGTGATAGAACTGCGAGATCGGCAGGTTGTCGGCCTTCCACCACTTGTTCGCGCCATCGAAGGAGATCCACAGGCCGCCATCGTCACCGGCGAATACGTGCTGCGGATTCGAGGGGTCGATGAAGACATCGTGCACGTCCCCGTGCATTCCCACGAAGCCGCCGACGGAGGAGAAACTCTTGCCGCCGTCTTCGCTGAGGATCAGGTTGCCATCGGTCTTGTAAAGGCGCCGCGCATCCTTCGGGTCCACGATGAGATTGGCGAAATAGAACGGCCGCCACACCATCCATTGGCTCTTGTCGCCGCGCTCCCAGCTCCCGCCGCCGTCGTGGGAGACGTACAGCGCCGAGTCGGTCGACTCGATGAAGGCGTACACCGTCCGGGCATCGCTCGGGGCGAATGCAAGGGCGATGCGCCCATAGGGCTTCGGGGGAAGTCCGTGGCCGGGTTGCGCAGTCAGCTCGACCCACGACTTGCCGCCATCCTCGCTGCGGAACAGGCCGCTGCCGGAGGCGGCCTTCGGGCCATCGCCGCCGGATCGGAAGGTCCAGCCCTTGCGCCGGAAGTCCCACAGGCTCGCCAGCAGCAGATTGGGATTGTCCGGGGCCATGGTGAGGCTGCCGCACCCGGTCGAGGGGTTGGAGCCCTTGAGCACGAGCTGCCAGCTCTTGCCGCCGTCCGTGGTCCGATACAAGCCCCGGTCGGTCGAATCACTCCACAGCTTGCCCGGCACGCATGCGAGCACGGTGTCCGAGGCGCGGGGATCGACCACAATGCGGGAGATGCGCTCGGAATCCGGCAAACCCGCATGCGTCCAGGTCTCGCCGCCGTCGGTCGATCGGTAGATGCCATCGCCGATGGAAACACTGTTGCGGGTCCAGGACTCGCCGGTTCCCACCCATACGTTCTGAGGGTGCGTGGGATCGATGGCGATCGCACCGATCGACTGCACCGGCTGGTCGTCGAAGACCGGCTTGAAGGTGGTGGCGCCATCGGTGGACTTCCACACGCCACCGCTCGCCGAGCCGACGAACAGAGTCACCTTGCCGGAGGCATCGGTCGCGCCCGCCAGAGCGGAAATGCGCCCGCTCATGGCGGCTGCACCGATGTTGCGTGCTCCCAGCCCGGAGATGACTCCCGAGTCGAACACAGGAGCCTCGGCTGCCGCGGCTGCGAGGCTCAGCCCGCAGAGCAGGGCACCGCTCACTGTTGTGACGGCTGATCGCATTGACCTCATCTCCCGATGGTTACTTTGCCGCGGATGCGCCGGGATGCGGTACCGGGAAACGGAACTCGTTCTCATCCACGGTCACATTGGCTTCGGCCTTCTCGAACTGGACCTTCTGGCGATTGCTCGAGCCCTTCGGCCCCGATTCCTGCGCGAAGGCGAAGTAGACTCCGTTCACCTTCTCGTAGTCGCCATAGTCGGTGACCGTCTCGCTGGGCACGCCGTGCTCGATGCGCCGCTCGATGGTGCGGATCTCGAGGAAGTAGTCCGGATCCAGGTAGACGTAGAGGATGTCTCCATTCGGCCGCGTCACGCGCAGCTTGTGCGCGAGCGTGCCGTCCACATCCTCGGTCCCGAGATAGTCGAGCTTGTAGCCCTTGGACTGGTAGTCCACGAGGGCCCCTGCGAAGTCGGCGGCGTCCTCGCCCAGGCCCTTCGCGTCATCGTCGGAAAGCTTCTCGGGGTCCTTGCGTCCCTGAAAGGGGTTGATCTGCCAGGCTTGGTGTCCGTCGTACGCCTGCACCCTCGTGAGACCTTGAAGGGCGGCCTCGTAGCGGATCGATCCCGGTCTGCTGACCAGCGTCGTGTAGCCGACCTCGAGGGCGCCATCGTTGATGAGCAACTTCCCCGACAGGCGCAGGGTGTGGATCGCGCTCAGCTTTTCGGCGCCCCCGCGGGCCGCCACGTTGCGGGCGGCGAGCTCATCGGCCGTGTAAGCCAGCGCACACGGCGAAACCAGCGCCATCAGTACGATCGCGAGTGAACGCATGGGATTCTCGTGCCTCCCTGAAGGCGCGTATGATGCGCTGCCACGCGCGGGCGCACCAGCCTTGCGCCATGGTCATGGGGCAGTCAACTCGACGAACCGTGGATCTCGCGCGATCAGTCGACTTCGGACCGGCCAGGGGATTTACATGAATCGGAATCGGGTAGCGATGCTCGCGGGCTTTTTCTGCGCACTGCTGACAATCTGCTCGGCAGTCGCCGTAGCGCAGGTCGATCCGCAGTCGTACAGCGGTATGCGGTGGCGTCAGATCGGGCCATTTCGTGGCGGTCGGGTGGTCGCGGTCAGTGGCGTGCCGGGTGATCCGGCAACCTGGTACTTCGGCGGAGTCGCCGGCGGGGTCTGGAAGAGCACCAACGCTGGCGACACGTGGCATCCGGTCTTCGACGGCCAGAAGATCGCCTCCATCGGTGCGATCGCGGTGGCCGATTCCAACCATGACGTTCTGTACGTAGGGACCGGCGAGGCGTGTCCGAGGGGCAACATCACGTACGGCGATGGCGTGTACAAGTCGCTGGATGCCGGCAAGACCTGGGAGCACGTTGGGCTGACAGACACACGCCACATCGGCGCGATCGTCATCGATCCACACAACCCGGACGTCGTGCTCGTAGCCGCACTCGGGCATGCGTTCGGCCCCAACGAGCAGCGGGGAGTGTTTCGCACCGCGGACGGAGGCAAGACCTGGCAGCGCGTGCTGTACCGTGACCACGATACCGGCGCGATCGATGTCGCTCTCGACCCGCACGATCCGAACATCGTATTCGCCGCCTTGTGGCAGATGCGGCGCCAGCCGTGGAGCTTCTCCAGCGGGGGCCCAGGCTCGGGACTGTATCGCTCGGCCGACGGCGGGCTCACGTGGAAGCAGATCCAGGGCCATGGGCTCCCCGACGGTCCGCTGGGGCGTATCGCCGTCTCGGTCTCCGGCGCGGACAGCCAGCGCGTCTATGCATCCGTCGAGGCGAAGGAGGGCGGCATCTTTCGCTCGGATGACGGGGGTGCAAACTGGACTCGCATCAACGAGGACCACCGCTTCCGCCAGCGCGCCTGGTACTTCTCGCACATTTTCGCCGATCCCGTGACGCGCGACACCGTCTACGTTCTCAACACGGGCGCCTTCCGCTCCACCAACGGCGGCAAGGACTTTCAGTTGTTGCCCGCTCCGCACGGGGATCACCACGCACTGTGGATCGATCCGCGCGATCCCCGTCGGCTGATCAACGGCAACGACGGTGGTGCGACGATCTCGGTGGATGCCGGCGCGACCTGGACTCAGCAGAACAACCAGCCGACCGCGCAGTTTTATCACGTCGCGGTCGACAATCACTGGCCCTATCGCGTCTACGGCGCCCAGCAGGACAACTCGACAGTGGCGATCGCGAGCCGCGATGACGATGGCGTGATCGGCCGCCAGGACTGGTACGAGGTCGGCGGCGGCGAGAGCGGCTACATCGCTCCCGATCCGCGCAATGCGGACATCGTGTATGCGAATTCCGACAGCGGTCAGATGACTCGCTATGACCACCATACGGATAACTTCCGTGATGTCTCGATGCACCCGCTGGACGTCTCGGGCAATGCCGCCGCGGGCCTCGAGTACCGCATACAGTGGACCGAGCCGGTGTTCGTTTCGCCGCACGATTCGAATGTCCTGTACACCGCGGCGCAATTCGTCCTGAAGAGCGAGGACCAGGGTAAGAGCTGGAAGCGCATCAGCGACGATCTGACACGCAACGACAAGAGCAAGCAGCAGGCTTCCGGCGGTCCCATCACGCTCGACATCACCAGCGTCGAGTACTACGACACGGTCTTCACGCTCGCGGAATCTTCGCTGGTGCAGGGCATGCTGTGGGCCGGAACCGACGATGGATTGATACACGTCACGGCGGATGACGGCAAACACTGGCGCAACGTCACTCCGAAGGACATGCCGGCGTGGAGCACCGTGAGCATGATCGAGCCTTCGCCGCACGATGCGAAAACCGCATTCGCGGCCGTTGACCGGCACCGCCTGGACGATCTGTCGCCCATCATTTACCGGACCCACGATGGTGGGGTGACCTGGCAGCGCATCGTGACCGGGATTCCCACGGGATCCTTCGTGCGGGCGGTGCGCGAAGACCCGCAGCGCCGCGGCCTCTTGTACGCGGCGACCGAGCTGGGCGTATATGTGTCGTTCGACGACGGCGAGCACTGGCAACCCTTGCAGCTCAACCTGCCGGTCGCGCCGGTTCACGATCTGGTGATCAAGGGCGATGACCTCGTCGCGGCGACGCATGGGCGCTCGTTCTGGATCCTGGACGATCTGACTCCGCTGCGGCAGATCGAGGTGGGCGCGGCGCTGCCGCCGGTTCGCCTGTATCGCCCTGAGGCTGCCTACCGGTTGCACTTTCCAATCGAGGTGAACCGGCGCCGGCCGGTCGGGGACAATCCGCCGAACGGGGCGATCATCGACTATTACCTGAAGGAGAAGGCGCGGCCCGACGAGGAGATCGCGCTCGATATCCTGGATTCCCAGGGACGCGTGCTGCGCCACTATTCCAATCATCGCCGGGAGAAATTCGAGCAGCCGGCGGAGTGGCCCGATCGCGAGAAGCCGGCCGAGCTGCTGCCCGATGAGGCGGGCATGAATCGCTTTGCCTGGGATCTGCGAATGGAGGATCCGGTGCAGATCCCCGGCGCGTTCTATGCAGACGAGGGACCGAAGGGTCCCGTGGTCAACCCGGGGGACTACACCGTGCGGCTGACGACCTTGCAGGGTACCCAGTCCGTGCCGCTGCAAGTAGTGCCTGATCCGCGCATTCAGAGGGCGGTCACCGCCGCGGACGTGGCCGCCCACTGGGATCTGGTGAGCAAGACCGCCGCCGACGTCGAGGCGCTGCACACCGCGGTCAACCAGATCCGCGCCACGCGCCAGGAGCTTCAGAAGCGGCAGGACGGGACGTCCGGCGAGTCGGGCAAGCACTCGCTGAGCAGGACGGAGAGCGAGCTGGAGAAGAAAATGGCGCCCATCGAGGAGCAGCTCATCCAGGTCAACATGAAGGCCTCGGAGGACAACCTCCGCTATCCAAACCGCCTCGACGAGCAATACGACACGTTCATCGCGACGGTCGACAACGACGATTTCCGCCCAACCGAGCCCCAGCTGCAGGTCTTCTCGCAGCTCCACACCCGGCTGCAGGAGGAGCTCGGCAAGTGGAAGTCCCTGCAGGACACCGACCTGCCGAAGCTCAACAGCCGCCTGAAGGAGGCGGGCGCGGCGCCGTTGGCCGTGTCAGGTGCGGCGCCGGGCACATAGCCCCACGCGCAGCGTGCGTGCGTTCCACCAAACGCGCACGTCTCACGCTTGCGGCCCGGTTATTCCTCGTCGGCTACATTGAGGTCGCGCGGCGGAGCCAGGTCCGGGCGGACGGTGGCGAGCTTGGCCGAATGCAGACGCGCGTTGAGAGCCGGCAGCTCGGCCTGGAGCTGCTGCCACGTCCCCAGGAGGGGCGTGAGCGCCTGCTGCGCCGCGTCCGCGCCGGCGGACTGCGCCGCGGTCGGTGCGGCATCGGCGCGGGCCAGCTCGCCATAGAGCGCGCTGATGCGGCCCTGCTCTTCCGTCAAAGTCGGTTTGGTCTCGGCCTGAGACGGCTCCTCGCCGGATTTCTTCGGGCCATCGACGAGGTCCGACAGGCGCGTGGTGTAACTCTTGACGGCCTCGCCGGTCTCGCCGGAAGGGTTGAGCGCTTTGAGCTGCGCCTGTTCGGAGGCGGCCATGAGCAGGGTGCGTGAGCTGCGGGTCAGGAGCTCGGCAAGCCGGGTGGCGAGCCGGAACTGCTCCTCCAGGTCCGCGAGTGAGGCGTGGACGCGGGGGTCCGCCTTCAGGACCAGCGGCGCCTCCAGTTTCTGACCGTTGACGGTGAGGCGCACCACGTAGTTGCCAGGGACGGCTCGTGGCCCTTCCGGTTGCCGCAGCGTCGCCCCCGGCATCGCGGATATCGGATAGCCGTGCGTGGTGGACACCGGCGCGGGGTATTGCAGATCCCAGATCCAGCGGTGCAGTCCGCTCTGAGCCGAGAGCACGTGCGGCTTCTCGAGCCAGTAGGCGGGAATGAGCTCACGGGCCCGCTCTTCCGCGGTCGGCTCCGGCGCATCATCACTGCGATACCGCCGCACCAGCGCGCCGTGAGTGTCGAGGATCTCGAGCGTCACCGGCTTTTTCGCCGCGCTCGGCAGGAAATACTCGATGATTGCGCCGGCCGGCGGATTGGCCGCGAGGGGCTCGTCCGGCGGAATCGGGGTGTCCGTCCAGGTGCTGCGCCTCATCAGCCAGGCCGCCTCGGGGCGCAGAAGCGTCGGCTTGCCGGGCTGCGCTGAGCCGATCTGCCGCAACCGCGAGATGTCATCCAGGATCCAGAACGAGCGGCCGTGTGTGGCGACGATCAGGTCGTCGTCATGGATGGTCAGATCGCGCATGGAGGTGTGCGGCAGATTCAGCTGCAGCGAGTCCCAGTGATCGCCCTCATCGGTGGATATCCAGACCGCGCTCTCCGTCGCAGCGAATAACAATCCCTTGCGCTGAGTGTCCTCGCGGACGGCATTCACGGGCGCGTCCTGGGGCAAACCCGTCGTGATGCTTTGCCAGCTCCTGCCACGATCATGCGTTCTGTAAATGTACGGATGCAGGTCGTCGATGCGCATCCGGCTCACCGAGACATACGCGGTGGCCGCATCGAAGTGAGAGACCTCGATCTGCGTCACCTTGCTCCACGGAGTCAGCGGCGGTGGTGTAACGTTGTCCCAGTGCGCACCGCCGTCCGTGGTCACATACACGAGCCCATCATCGGTGCCGGCCCAAAGGGTATCCATGCTCAGCGGCGACAGGCCGAGCGAGTAGATCACGCCGCGTTGATGCTCGGCTCCCGCGTTGTGCAAGCTACCTACGCTGGCCGGAATGCCGGCATCCTCGCGCGCCAGGTCGGGACTGATCGCCTGCCAGGTCTGGCCGCCGTCCTTCGTGCGATAAAGCCGGTTGGCCGCGTAGTACAGGGTATGCGGGTCGATCGGCGAGAACAGAATCGGCTCGGTGCGGTCCGCCCGCGCGTTGGGGCCGCGCACTGGAATGGGTGTGACGTTCTGCACCTGCCCGGTGGACCAGTGGAACTTGGAGACCTCGTTCCGCCCGGCACCGTAGATGATGTCCGGATCGAGCGGGTCGGGCGCGACGTAGCCGTATTCGATCGCACCCACGGGATGCCAGTCGCGGTCGGTGATCTCGCCGTCGTTGCCGCGGCTCGCGATACACACGGACCCGCTCTCCTGCTGGCCGCCACAGACGCGATAGGGGAATGTCGGGCTGACACTCACGTGATAGAGCTGCGCGGTCGGCTGGTTGAACCAGGAGCTCCAGGTGCGACCGCCATTCACGGTCACGACCGCGCCCTGATCGCTGACCAGCGCAATGACTCGGCCGTCCCGGGGACTGACCCAGAGGTTCTGGTAGTCGTCACCACCCGGCGCGCCGCGAAGCGGACTCCAGGTCTTGCCGCCATCCTGCGACTTCATCGTAACCAGGCCGGTGGCGTAGACAACGTCCGCGTTGGAGGGATCGACGCTGACGACCGGCAGGTCGCCACCGCCGATCCGCAATGAGGGCCGGGGATCGGAGGTGATCCGGGTCCAATTCTCGCCCGCGTCATCGGAGCGGAAAATCCCCAGACCGGCTGAAGACTGATAGTCGCCCGGCTCGTTGGTACCCACCTCCGCATAGATGCGATCGGGCGTGCTGGGCGCGATGGCGATGTTGACCTGTGACAGATCGGAAGGCAGGCCGGCCTTCAGCGGCTTCCACGTGTTGCCACCGTCTGTGGACTTGAACAGGCCCCCGCCGGTGCCGTCAAAGTCGTTCTTGTCTTCCCACGGACCCAGGCGCGCCTGCCAGAGCGCGGCGTAGACGATGTCCGGCCGGCTCGGGTCGATCTCGACCGCCGAGGCGCCTGTGTCCTCATCCTTGTAGAGCACCCGTTGCCAGCTCGCACCCCCGTCCAGCGAGCGGTAGATGCCCCGCTCGGAGCTGGGGCCATAAGGATGACCCAACACAGCGGCGAAAACACGCTTCGCATCGTGCGGGTCCACGGACAGCTCGCAGATCTGCTGGGCGTCCTCGAGACCGAGATGCACCCAGGTGCGGCCGCCGTCGCCCGAGCGGTAGATTCCATTGCCGACAGACAGATCGGGCCGGTGCAGGGCCTCGCCGCTGCCCACGTACACCACGCTGGGATCCGAGGGCGCCACGGCAATCGCGCCGATGGACTGCGTCGGCTGCCCGTCGAAAATCGGATGCCACGTGCGGCCGGCATCGTCGCTCTTCCACACGCCACCATCCACGGCGCCGATATAGAACACATTCGGCTGCCCGGGCACACCGGTGACCGCCCTGGTGCGGCCGCCGCGAAACGGTCCGATCATCCGCCAGGCAAAGTCGTTGTAGATGCCGGATGGATACGGCTGTCCGGCGGCTGCGCAAGCCCATGGCGCAAGGCTGATGGCTACGAGGGCCGTGATGACCGAGGATGTGGCTGCGCGCACCGTTTGAATCCCTGGTGGTCGGAAAATCGGGCCGGAAGCATAACATTTACCGGCCGAGGCGCACGTCGGCGCCCAGGGTGTAGCATGGCGGCTGCGTGGCTCGAGCAGCCTGGAGCTCACGAAGCATCACAATCACTGCCGTCGCGGCCGGGGGAACCGCTCATGAACGGGTTGATGCAACACTGGCCGTTGACTACCACGACGATCCTGCGCCACGCCATGCGCGAGCATGGCGGGCGCGAAGTCGTTACCCGGTCAATCGAGGGTGAGATCCGCCGCTACGGTTACGCCGATCTGCATCGTCGGGCACTGCAGGTTGTCCATGCCTTGCAGGCCTCCGGTGTGGTCAGAGGGGAGCGGGTCGCGACCCTGGCCTGGAACACCGATCGCCACATGGAGATCTGGTACGGCGTGATGGGGTTCGGCGCGATCTGCCATACCATCAACCCACGGCTGCCCGCCGAGCAGCTCGCCTACATCATCAATCACGCTCAGGATCGGATTCTGTTCATCGAGGCGGCCTTCCTGCCGCTGCTCGCGCCGCTGCGCGCACGGTTGCCGAGTTTGCGCGAGGTCATCGTCCTGACAGACCCTGGCGAGGCCTGCGTGCTCTCCCCAGCGCCGGTTCTCTATGAACACTGGCTCACGAGGGGAGGCGGCGGCCACGGCGCATGGCCGGATCTGCCGGAGGAGACGGCGGCGACGCTGTGCTACACCTCCGGCACGACTGGACACCCGAAAGGAGCCCTGTACAGCCATCGGTCGAATGTGCTGCACGCGCTGGCGATCAACACGGCAGACGGGTTCGGCCTGCGCACCCGCGATGTCGTGTTGCCCATCGTGCCGATGTTTCACGCCAATGCGTGGGGAACGATCTTCGCCGCCCCGATGGCCGGAGCGAAGCTGGTGCTTCCGGGCTGCCGTCTGGACGGCGCCAGCCTCTGGGAGTTGATGGAATCCGAGCGAGTCAGCGTCACCGCAGCCGTCCCCACCGTGTGGCTGGGCCTGCTCCGTTACCTGGATGAGACCGGCAGGAGGTTGCCCCACCTGCAGCGCGTCCTCATCGGCGGGTCGGCGGTGCCCCGAGTGATGGTGGAGCGCTTCGAACGTGACTTTGGGGTCGAAGTGACTCACGCATGGGGTATGACGGAGATGAGTCCGGTGGGTACGTTCGGATCCAGCAAGTTCGCCGATCCGGAGAAAGATGAAGAAGCCTACATGTCCCGCAAGCTCAAGCAGGGACGAGTGCCGTACACCGTGGAGCTCAAGGTGGTGGACGAGTCGGGGGAGGAATTGCCGCGGGATGGACATTCCCAGGGCGAGGTCAAGGTGCGCGGACCGGCGATCGTGGGCCGGTATTTCGGTGAGGCGAATGAGGCGACGGATGCGCAGGGATGGTTTGCCACGGGCGATGTGGCGACGATGGACAGCCAAGGGTACCTGCAGATCGTCGACCGCTCGAAGGACGTCATCAAATCGGGCGGCGAGTGGATCAGCTCCATCGCGCTCGAGAACACCGCGATGGGCCACCCGCAGGTGGCCGAGGCGGCGGTGATCGCCGTGCCACACGAGAAATGGGGCGAGCGGCCGCTGCTGCTGGTGGTGGCCAAGGACCCGGGACTCGAGCCGCAGAGCGTGCTCGAGTATGTGCAGGAAAGAGTCGCGAAATGGTGGGTGCCCGACCGCGTGCAGCTGGTGTCGGAAATCCCTCACAGCGGCACGGGCAAGATCCGCAAGGATCTACTCCGCCAGCGTTATGGCGGCCCCGTCGGCAAGTGCGCGGGGGACCTGACGGGGGAGTGAGCGCACGGTACTGTGGCTCGCTTCACGTCGCCGAGCCCGAGTTACTAATAGTCTGGCGCCCGCACGGGTTAAGGTAAATCCGTAGGTGCGATGCGTCATATTCGACATGGAACACACGGAGGATATAGCGTGAGTGCCGCGCGTCGACTTCGACCCGCATGGCTACTTGCAGGTGCGTTCGCGTGCGCACTCACGCACGCTGACGAGCCGACCGTCTCGACAGCGGAGCTGAAAAAGCTCAGCGTCGAGGAACTGATGGACGTAGAGGTGACCTCGGTATCCCGCCGGCCGGAGAAGCTCTCCGAAACCGCTTCGGCCATCCAGGTCATTACCGGACAGGACATCCTGCAGTCCGGCGCGCAGAGCATTCCGGAAGCGCTGCGCCTGGCCGACAATCTGCAGGTGGCGCAGAAGAATTCCCACGACTGGGCCATCTCCGCTCGCGGATTCAACACGGACCTCGCGAACAAGCTGCTGGTGCTGGTCGACGGCCGCACCGTGTATACGCCACTGTTCTCCGGAGTGTTCTGGGACATACAGGACTATCCCCTCGAGGATGTCGACCGAATCGAGGTGATCAGCGGTCCGGGAGGCACCCTCTGGGGCGCAAACGCCGTCAATGGGGTGATCAATGTGATCACCCGCAGCGCCCGGGACACGCAGGGCCTGTACCTCGATGGCGGAGGCGGCTCGCACTGGGAGGAGTCCTTCACCGCCCGCTACGGCGGCACGCTGGCGCCCGATGTCAATTTCCGGGTGTACGGCCGCTACTTCGATGCGGATTCGGAAGTGCTTGCCGACGGCCATCACGCATCGGACTCATGGCGCCAGGGAAGAGCAGGGTTCCGGGTGGATGCACAGCCTTCCACGCAGGACGAGCTCACCGTGCAGGGAGACTATTACAACGGCAGCGCCGATCAGACGACACCCAATGACTCGCAATTCAGCGGCGGCAACATTCTCGGCCGCTGGTCGCGCTCGCTCGCCGACGACTCGGACATGAGCCTGCAGGCATACGTCGACAACACGCGCCTGTCCCTCGGTGAATCGCCACTCTTGTTCGCACCGGCAGGCACGTTCAAGGATCGCCTCGATACCTACGATGTCGATTTCCAGTATCACTTCCGCGCTGGACAGTTGCAGCAGATCGTGTGGGGCCTCGGCTATCGCTATACACATGATGTGGTGAACAACGCGCTGTCGCTGTCGTTCTTCCCGCCCGTCTTGAACCAGAGTCTCTACAGTGGCTTCGTGCAGGACCAGATCCAGTTGCGGCCGGACCTGTTCCTCACGGCCGGAACCAAGCTCGAGCACAACGACTACACCGGCTTCGAGGTCGAGCCCAGCCTGCGGCTTCACTGGAACTTCACCGCGAGCCAGACACTGTGGTCGGCCGTCTCGCGCGCAGTGCGCACGCCCTCACGCATCGATCACGATCTCGCCGAGCCCGCTCCCTCCACCGGGCTGGTGATCCTCGAGGGCAACCCCGATTTCCGATCGGAGACCGTGGTCGCCTACGAGCTTGGCTACCGT
>DASTDD010000165.1:0-25635 GCA_035710545.1 Steroidobacteraceae bacterium | reverse complement strand
GAGCACGGCTTTGCGGGCGCAGAAGGATTTCTTGGGATCCACCGCGTGCAGCGGCGGCAGTTGCGCGTGCTCCACGGCCGGCAGGGCGACTACCAGCACCGATTTCGGATTCTGGAATGACGGCGGCGTGTTCAGCACCAGCGAGAGCTCGTCGCCGTGCTGCACGGTCAGCGCGGGAATGAACTGGTACTGCGCGGTGCGGAAGGAGTCCATGATCCGCGCGATGTCCAGGACCGAGGCGATGTACGGGCTGTAGTAGCCGTAACTCAGCTGCGGGGTGAAGCTGGCCTCCATCGCGAGGTCGCTCGCGGGCCCGTTGGTAAGGGCCTCGACGATCGAGGTGCTGTGTCCGTCATTGAGGATGAGGGAATTCTGACCTTCCATCAGGCACGGAGCCTGCAGCGCCGCAGTGCGCTCCAGGCACTTGTCGTCCACCTTGATGGCGAGGCTGCGTGCGAGCAGCGGCGCGACCTCCTTCAATCGAGACGCATCCGCCTGGCTGAGCGCCCTGACCGAGGCGAGGTATTTCTCCAGCCGGGCGCGATCGAGCGAAGCCTGGTTCAGGTCCTGCGAGGTCCGCACGAACGCGCCGGGGCGCCCGCGCACTGCGCCGACGAGCGTTCTGAAATCCCCGCCCGTCTCGGGTGCCAGGAATAGCAGGACCTGCTGCGCACCCTGCGGCACGCTGACGGTGAGACCGTCCTGCGAGCACTTCGGCGTCCACGTCTCGCACCGGAAGAACCATTTTGGCGGGGGCGGATTGGTCGCGCCGCGCAGAAACACCGCGACCATCAGGTAATGCGCATCCTGCGTCGCGGGCAGATCGGCGTGAATCCACAGACTGTCGCCCACCTGAAGGTTGGGGACCTCCGAGGCGGGCAGTGTCTGCTCGCCCCGAGTCACTTTCACATCGAGATTCGGCCCGGCAAGATCGAACGGAGCGGGATCCGCCTGCGCGGCAGCCGTAACCACGAGCGCAAGCACGGCGGTGAGACAGACCAAGCGGGAGCTTTTTTCCATATTGCCATTCTAGCGAGTTCGACCCCGGTCATCGCCGCGATGCGCGTCGCAAGATGACGACGAGCGCGACAATGTTCTCGTGGCGCAGAGTCATCTCTGCGCATCAGTGCTGACGGGCGCAGCGGTCTGGAAGCGGAACACGGGCACAGAGCGCGTGAAATGCGCTCGCGGCGCATAGGTCCTCAGCTCCACATACGCATTGGACAATTCCGAGCCACCGACCGAGTAGTGCGCGAGACCCGAAGCGTCGTGCGTCGGCAACTCCACGGCGGAGACTGTGAGAATGTTGCCCAGCGAGGGCAGGTACGGCCGGTAGTCCGGCGTGCATTGCAGGACCTCGGGATTGTGTCGCCCGTCCGGCGCGTACAGGGTCGCGCCATAACAGACCGGAGCGCGCCCGAGCTGCTTGCACACCATCAGGATCTCGTTGGCCATGGCTCTGGTACGGCACAGGCCCGTCTCCGGCGTGCGCAGCTCGCCATCTACGGCGCTGATCCGATGTCTCGCGCCGGCCGCCATGAGTGTAAGTGAATACTCCAGGGCGATGCCGAGTGACCGTGTGCGCGCTGCGCCGTACAGTGGCCGCGGCAACTCCACCGGCTGCTGGACGAGTCCCGGCTCTTGCCCGGCGTTTGGATCCGGGATCAGCGCGAAAGTGCCGCGAGCACTGCTGCCCCGGTACAGCACTCGGCCACGGTCGTCGCTCACCGAGACCTGAGTACGATCCGCGAACAGAAATTCATCGGGTGTCAGGCCGCCCAGCCGCAGAGGGATACGCAGCGCCACCGGCGCATCGTGCGGGTGACTGACGTGCTGGAGGCTCTCCACCGCGGCACCGACATCTCCGCTCATCAGCGCCTGAGTCGCGCCCCGCCTCGGATTGGAGCGACGCGAAGCGCTGTCGGAATCACTTGCGGGGTCTGCCAGACCGGCCTGCACCATCGCCACATCCACCGCGATCGAGGCGGATATCGCGGCGTCCGGCGCGCCGGTCATCCACCTCTGGGCCGCGAAGGCCAGGCGCCACGGCAACTGCAGAGATACCAACATGAGCACGCCGACCACGGCCACCGCGCGCGACAGCTCGGTCCGGCGCCGGAAGTACTGCAGGACCAGGATGACGATTGCCCCCGCCAATACGCCAACGTGCTGCAGCAGATGCTGTGTCCACACGATGGAGGTGTCGCAGGTCGGGCATCCGCTCGATCCCAACGTCAGCGCGCTCACGCTCAGAGCCGCTGCATACAGCACCACCAGGCAGGCCCCAAACACGAGCAGCTCACTCATGTTACGAGCCACCGCGGCGAGGGCCATGACCGGAACGAGCAGGCACGCGAAGACGAATAGCTCCTTGTAGAGCGCAATGCTCACAGACAGACCGAGCGGAAAGCCCAACGCGAGCGCGTGCGTGAGATTCACGACGAGCATCGGCACGCATACGCTGATTGCCACGAAGGCGAGCTTTGCCAGCAGCAGGTCGGCGCGTGAGAGCGGGCGAATCAGCCAGTCCTGTTCCGCACCGGGTATCGGATCTTCGTGCACGACGGCAACCGCGACCGCAAGCACGCCCACCGTCCAGGCGGCCGACAACAGGCCGACGAGCTCGCGTGCCACAGGGTTGTCGCTGAAGAAGCCCGCCTTGAATGTGGCCCATTCGAAGCCGACCTGAATGGCCGTAACGAGCGCCACGAGCGGCCACAGCAGCGTCCAGTCCTTCCTGAGAATGTGGCGGATCATGGCAGGTGGCGGGTCATGGCAGGCGGCGGATCATGGCAGGCGGCGGGTCATGGCAGGCGGCGGATCATGGCAGGCGGCGGATCATGGCAGGCGGCGGATCATGGCAGGCGGCGGGTCATGGCGAGCGGCCGGTCAAGCCTGACCCCGCCGGGCGGCGCTCACCATGGCCACGAAGATGCTGCGCAGTGAGAGCCCGGAGTCGCTTGCGCCGCCCTTATCGGCGTACTGCACCCGCGCGCGCGCGCGAAGCTCCTCGAGCATCCCCTGAAACAGCAGCCGACCCTCATCGAGGAAGGCGACGTGCGTGGCCAGACGCTCGACCTCGTCCAGCTCGTGCGAAGAGATGAGTATCGAGGTCTCACGCGGCTCGCGCAGAAAAACCGCGATCATCTCGTCCCGCGTCAACGCATCGAGGCCGCTGAAGGGCTCGTCCAGGATCAGCAGCTGTGGATGGAAGGCCAGCGCGCACGCGAGCGCCATCTTCAGCCGCATCCCGTGCGAAAGCGCCTGGATGCGCCGCTCGGCGGGCAATCGCAGCCGGTCGCGCAACTCCTGCTCGAGCTGCCGGTCCCAGCTGCGATAGCAGGGGCGCAGGAAATCGAACAGCTGGCCAACGCGCAGCCGTGGTGGCATGAGCTGGCTCTCGGAGACGTAGCCTATCCGCGCGAGCAGCCCGGGCCCGATCGAGCGCGAATCGACGCCGAGAACGCTTGCACGGCCCCGGGTGGGCGTCAGGATGTTGAGGAGCACCCGGATCGCGGTGGTCTTGCCCGCGCCGCTTGCGCCGACGAGCGCGAAGATGCTCCCCTGGGGCATTGACAGGTCCAGGCCGTGCAGCGCACCGAAGCGGCCGTAGCTCTTGGCCAGGCCCTGCGTCTCGATCACCGCCGCCATCAACGGGCCCCCTGCCCCGACACGCTCAGTGTCGCCCGCACGAGGTTGAAGGAATCGTACTGGCCCGGCCCGGAAAAGATTGCCCACAGCGTGCGTCCATCATCGCTGATCCACTTCGTCGGCAACACCAGGCCGAGGAAATCTCCCCGGGACTCGGGCCCGAGGTTGCCCCAGTCATCGTAGTAGCCGATGGTGGACCAGGGGCCCCAGGGCTGGGGCGCTTCGAAGAGGCCCACCTGCCCTGCGGAAGCCGTGGCGAGGCGTCCACCGGGATTGTGCGCGACGGTCGCCAGATAGCGTCCCAGTGGGGCGTCATACACCACGGTGATATCCGTACCTTTGGGATCCGAGAATACTGGCCGCGCGTCAGTCTCTTTCGCGGACCACCGCCGCGGTTTCCCGCGCCAGGTGACACCAGTCAGATACTCGTAAGCATCCGAAGTCGACGGGTCATCGCGCAGGTGCGCCCTGGAGACTCTCTTCAGATAAACATGTGAATGATCGTCGGGCCGCGCGTAGTAGATGTACACGTGGGCGTCCGGCGAGCCGCGGTCATCGGGCCCGAAATTGAGAAACGAGCCGAGCTCTCGACTCGTCCAGGGCGCGAGCTGCCAGCTGCTGCCGAGATCGCTCGACCACAACAGTGTGCTCAACGGTCCTTCGCCCCCCCTGTGCACGGGATCCGCGGTATTTTCATCGGTCCACAAATGCCCGTATGCGTAGAGGGTGCCGTCGACGCAGATCATCGTCCAGACCTTGCCGCCGAAAGTGGCCTCGTTCTCGGCATATCGGGGCGCATCGCCCCAGACATTGCGGCCGGTGAAGCCGCCCGGGTCCGCCGGGGTGGGTGTGCCCTCGATACGTGCAAACCCCAGGCTGACCCGCCCTACATGGTCATCGTCGCCGTCGAAGCCGCCGCCGTCCCCGAATGCACAGTAGAGATTGGAGTCCGCGGCCCATGTACAGGGCCACAGATCGCTGCCGTGCGCGCGACGCAGACCGGGCACCGTCGAAAAATCCCAGACGACGCCCGTGAGATAACGGCTTTGTGGATAGGGCGCGCCGGGAAACGGCGTCGGGCGCAGCAGCGTGCACCCGCTCAAGCCCGTCAGGCCAAGCGCTACCAGCACCGCCACCGCGGCGCGTGCCGCGGCGTGGGGCCGCCTGCCCTCATTGTGCTCGTGCCGTCGAGACAACCGCATCCGGACCGGATCCGCCGAGTGCCAGAAACAATTGTACCGTGTCCAGATAACGCTGGGCCTGGGCTCGCACATACCCCAGGCGGGCGTTCTGGTACAACCGTTCGGCATCGAGTACCTGAAGCACTCCGACATTGCCTTCGTTGTAGCTGCGACGGGTCAGCTCGACATTCTCGTGCGCAGCGCTCTCGGCGTGCGCCTCGGCGTCGAGCTGTTCGGCGTCATGGTCCAGTGCCTGCAGCGAATCGGCGACCTGTCCGAAAGCCACAAGCACGGTTTGCTGATAGTCGGCCACGCTTGCCTGCATGGCATCGACGGCGGCGCGTTTCTCGGCGCGCAGTCGGCCGCCGTCAAAGAGCGGCGCGACGAGCGAGCCTGCAATGCCGTACACGCTGCTCGTTCCCTCGAACAGATGGCCGAGAACGGTGGACTGAAGTCCCGTGGAGGCCGTGAGATCGATGTGCGGGTATAAATTGGCGGTGGCCACCCCGACTGCGGCGGTCGCGGCATGCAGCTGCGCCTCAGTGGCCAGAATATCCGGCCGGCGATGCACCAGCTCCGAAGGCAGGCTGACCGGCAGATGATGCGGAAGCGCGACCTTGGACAGGTCGATGTCCGCAGGCAATGCCGCCGCCGGTGGCTGGCCCAGCACGATCGAGAGCGCGTGGCGCGCAACACTCAACTCTTGCTTCAGCGGCGGCAGAAGTGTTGCGTCACTCGCCAGCTGACTCTCTGCGCTCACCGTGTCGACCCGTGCCACCGAGCCGGCTTCATATGCCGTGCGCACGAGCTGCTGGTTCTGACGATCCTCATCGAGAATCTCCTGCACGGTCGCGATCTGCTCGCGCAGCAGCGCAATCCGCAGCGACTCCATGACCGCGTTGCCCGTGACCGCGAGGTAGGCAGCATCGAGCTGTTGCCTCTGGTACTCCGCCAGAGCCTGGCGTTGCTCGACCGAGCGCGCCACACCACCCAGATAATCGAACGAATAGCTGATGGTCGGGCCGACGGCGTAGTAAGTGAAGGGCGGGGGCTTCGCGAGCGAGCCGAGGAATTCCGCCCCGTACTTCTGTCCGCCGATGCCGGCCGTGACGCCGAGCTGCGGGTAGCGGCGCCCGGACTCGGCGGCCGTGAGCTCCCGGGCCTGAGCAAGTGTCGCCGCCGCCGAGCTCAGCGTCCGATTGCCCGCCAGTGCCCGACGAACCACCTCGTTGAGATCATCCGACTGAAACAGCTTCCACCAGTCCTGCTGCAGGTTCTCTCCGAGAGCAACCTCCTGATCGGAGGACGTCGCCGTCGGACCCGGCGGTGTCGGAGCGATATATAGCTCGGCGCCGGGGGCGGCAGGCCGGTGGAAATCGGGTCCAACCGTGCATCCGGCCACGATGGCGAGAGCGCACGCAACCGCAAGAAGGCACTGCCGCCTCGAGTCGCTCATTCCATCACCGCCGGCTCTTCCCGCGCCGCCGACTGGGCCCCGCGCATGAGCGCCACCAGGGGAATCGCGCACAGCGTCAGAATCAACATCAGCTTGAAGTCGTTGTTGTAGGCGATCATCGCCGCCTGCATGGTCACATCCGCGTTGGCCGCCGCGAGACCATGGGTCGTGGTGAGCGCCGCCGGGGACTCCAGATGCAGCAGATCGCCATACGGCGTGATGTGCTCGGCGAGCCGGGAATGCATGATCTGTGTGTTGCGCGTCAGCAGCGCGGCGACCGCCGAGATGCCGATGCTGCTGCCCAGATTGCGGATCAGGCTGAACAGGGCCGTGCCTTCGTTGCGATACACCGGCGCCAGCGTCGCGAACGTCAGGGCCGCCAGTGGCACGTACACCATGCCGACCCCCAGGCCCTGCAGAAGGCCCGACCAGATCACCATCGAGGTGTCCATCTGCAGGTAGAAATTCGTCATCTGCCACAGCGAGATCGCCGTGATGCCGAAGCCCAGGGCGATCACGACACGCACGTCCACCCGCTTCATCAGACGTCCCACGATGAACATCGCCGCCAGAGTGCCCAGGCCGCGCGGCGCGGTGACCAGCCCGGTGAGAACCACCGGATAGTTCAGCAGGTCCTGCAGGAATGAGGGCACGAGAGCCAGCGTCGCGAACAGCACCACGCCCACGATGAAGATGAAGACATTGCCGGTGAGGAAATTACGATCCCGGAAAAGCGCCGGGCTGACGAACGGCGTCTGCGAGGTCGTCAGCATGTGCACGACGAACAGGTACAGCGAGACCCCTGCCACGGCGGCGGCAATCCAGATGGCGGGCGAGCTGAACCAGTCCTCGAGCTGACCGCGGTCCAGCATGAGCTGCAGCGCGCCCACTCCGAGGCTGAGCGCCGTGAAGCCGAAGAAATCGAAGCGCGAGCGCCGAACGGGTGTCTCGCGCATGAACGAGAGGATTCCCAGCAGGGAGAGAATCCCGAACGGGACATTGATGTAGAAGACCCAGCGCCAGTTGTAGTTCTCGGTCAGCCAGCCGCCCAGGGCCGGTCCGATGATCGGGCCGATGGTGACACCCATCACCCAGATGGCCATCGCACGGCTGTGCTCCTCCGGAGGGTTGATATCGAGCAGCACGGCCTGTGACATCGGAATCAGGGCCGCGCCGCACAGTCCCTGCAGCAGGCGGGCGATCACGATCTCCGCCAGCGACTGCGACCAGGCGCACAGCATCGAGGCGATCGTGAAGCCGATGACCGAGAACACGAAGATGCGCTTGCGGCCGATCTGGCCGGCCAGCCAGCCGCTGAGCGGGGTCATGATGGCGGCAGCGATGATGTAGGAGGTGAGCACCCAGGTCATCTGGTCCTGGGTCGCCGACAGGGATCCCTGCATCCGGGGCAGTGCCACGTTGGCGATCGTGTTATCGAGCGCCTGCATGATCGAGGCCAGCATCACGGAGGCCATGATCAGCCCCCGATGCGGCGCCGCGGTTCCGGCGCCCCCGCTCATGAGCCGAACAGGTGACGCCGGTGACCGGTGTCCACGCTCACCGTGGCACTCAGTCCGGCGTGCAACGGGTAGCGCGTATCGAGCTCCCGAAGCTGGATGCGGACGGGAAGCCGCTGCACCACCTTGACCCAGTTTCCGGTGGCGTTCTCGGGAGGCAGCACGGAGAACTGCGAGCCGGTGCCGGGGCTCACACTCGCCACCGTGCCCTCGAAGGTCTTGCCCGGATAGCTGTCGACCTTGACACTCGCCGGTTGTCCGGCGCGCATGTAGGTGAGCTGATTCTCCTTGAAGTTCGCCTCGATCCACACGTCCCGCGTCGAGACGAGCGCAAATACCGGCGCCGCCGCGGCGATGTAGGTTCCAACCTGCAGTTGCTCCACGCGCGTCACGACTCCGTCGCTCGGAGCGTGGATGACGGTGTAGGAGAGGTTGAGTTTGGCGCGATCCAGGGCGGCCTGCGCCTGCTGCACCATCGGGTGCTGATCGGGTGCGATGTCAGGATTGCCATCCAGGCTGGCCAGCTCGGCGCCGAGCTGCTGCTGGGCGGCAGCCAGCTGCGCGCGGGCATTCTCGAGGGCGTGGACGGCGCGATCGACCTGCAGCTGCGAGGAAACGCCCGAGGCCAGCAGGTGTTGCTGACGCTGAGTCTCGTGTTGCTGGAATTCCAGGGTCTCGCGCGCCGAGGCGACTTCAGCCTGTCGCTGCCGATAGCTCGCCTTCAGCGAATCGACACGCAGGCGCGCGGCAGCCAGCTGCGCACCACTCTCCTCCACGGCGATCTGGAAGGGCGCGGGATCGAGCTTGAAAAGAATCTCCCCTTTACTCACCGCCTGGTTGTCCCGGACGGCCAGTTCCTGCACCCGACCGGCAACGTTGGCGCTGATCGCAACGCTCGCGGCCTGAACGTAAGCGTCATCGGTCCCTTCGTAGCGGCCGGTGAACAGATAGACGACCAGGGCCACCAGAGCGGCGAGCGCAGGCCCGCCGATCATGAGCGGCAAACGCAGGCGCTGGCGCCAGGGTCGCGGTGTCGCGGGTGTCTGCCGCTGCCTGGCGTGCCCGACGTCGTTCATGATTCAGCGTGTCCGGATTCGGCGAACCCGGCCTGGCTGGCCGGCTTTCGACTCGGGTTGTCGGGGAACGGCGTTCTTTGAGGGATCCGCGCCAGGCTCATCGAGCGCGCAAACGTTGGCATGCATGCGCTCGAGCAGGCTCATGAACAGCTCCCGCTCGCTGCGGCTGATCCCGGCGAAGGTCTCGGCCCGCGTCAGCTCGCTCAGATGCCAGATCTGCTCGAGCAGGGGCTTCGCGCGCGCCGTGAGATACAGGCTGCGCGCCCGGCGGTCCGCCGGGTCCGGGCGGCGCTCGAGCAGGCCGTCCGCCTCCATCCGATCGAGGATGCGCACCATCGTCATCGGCTCGATCTCGGTGAGCTCGGCGAGGCGGGCCTGACTGACCCCCTCGTTGGTCTCCAGGCGCGCCAGCACCTTGCATTGCGACAGCGTGAGCGAGATCTCGCCGGCCCGCTGCTCGAAGCGCAGCACGTAGCGGCGGCTCACATCCTTCAGCAGAAAGCCGAAGTTGCGCAGGCGGGTGTCCATTGGTATCGATGTGAGATAATAACCCCAGATATAATATCACTTGATGAATTCCGGCGGCAAGCGGCGGCGTTATACTCCCTGCCTCTGCGAGTCACGCTGGAGGGCTGCCGATGTCGCTATTCGATCTCAGCGGGCGCGTGGCGGTGGTCACCGGATCCTCCCGCGGCATCGGCCGGGCCGTGGCCGAGCGTCTCGCCGAGCAGGGGGCGAACGTCGCGGTCTCCTCACGCACCGCCGAGACCACCCAGGCGGTGGCCGATGCCATCAATGCCCGCCCGGGCGGGCGCGCGATCGCCGTGCCGGCGAACATCTCCTCGCGCGATGACCTGGCGCGGCTCACCGAGCGCACCCGCGAGGCCTTCGGCCGCATCGACATCCTGGTGTGCAACGCGGCGACCAACATCCATTTCGGCCCGCTCGCGCGCATCAGCGATGCCCAGTTCCGCAAGATCCTCGACAACAACATCCTGTCGAATCACTGGCTGATCCAGCTGGTCACTGCCGAGATGATCGAGCGCCGTGACGGCGCCATCACGCTCGTGTCCTCCATCGGCGCGCTGCGTGGCAGCCCGCTGATCGGCGCCTACAACATCTCGAAGGCGGCCGACATGCAGCTCGCCCGCAACCTGGCGGTGGAGCTCGGGCCGCACAACGTCCGCGTCAACTGCGTCGCGCCCGGCATCATCAGGACGGATTTTGCGCGCGCCTTGTGGGAAAACCCGAGGATCGCGCGGGCCGCCGAGAGCGCCACGCCGCTCAAGCGGCTGGGCGAGCCGGACGATGTGGCCGGAGCGGTGGTGTTTCTGAGCTCGCCGGCAGCGCGCTACATCACCGGCCAGAGCATCGTCATCGACGGCGGCACGCTGATCTCGAGCCCTTCACTGGGCGAGGGCTGAGGGGGCCGCCGCGCCCGGGCCGGCCCGTGAGCTCAGGGGCCGCCCCCGACGGCGCGCAGGAAGGTCTCGAGCAGAATGTTGCGCCCGCAGAGGACCACCGCGACCCGACGTCCCCGGTAGCTGGCAGCCTGTTTGAACAGTCCGGCAAGTGCCACGCCCGCCGCTCCTTCCACGATCCAGTGCTCTGACTGCGCGACCGAGCGCATGGCCGCGCCGATCTCCGCCTCGCTGACCGTCACCGTCTCGTCGATCACGGACATGCAGACCGGGAGGGTGACCGAGCCGGGCTCGACGGCTCCGGCGGTGCCGTCGGAGATGGTTGCGCGCTCCTCGACCTCCACCATCCGGCCGGCTTGGAGGGCTCTGAGAAGGCAGGGCGAGTTCTCCGGCCACACGCCGACCACACGCACTTGCGGACGAAGCTTTTTCAATGCCGTTCCGACCCCACCAATCAAACCGCCGCCGCCCACGGAGAGGAAAACGGCGTCCAGCTCGGGCGCCTGCTCCAGCAATTCCATGCCGAGCGTGCCCTGTCCCGCCATGACCTCCGGATCGTTGTAAGGCGAGATGTAGATCCTGCCCTGCTCGGCCGCGTCGCGCCGGGCCCGCAGCTCCGCTTCGACCGGCGGCCCGTCGATGGTCACCAGCTCGGCGCCGAAGGCGCGGATGGCTTCGATCTTGGGGGGCGCGGCCGAGCTCGCGACATAGACCTTGACGGGGATGCCGGCCTGCGCGCCCATGCGCGCCACCGCCTGGCCGTGATTGCCGCTCGAGGCGGCGATGACTCCGGTGCGGCGTGCCTGTTGCGCATGAAGACGAATCTTGTTGGTGGCACCGCGCACCTTGAACGAGCCCGTGGGCTGCAGGTGCTCGCACTTGAGCAGCACATCGCAGCCCAGGCGGGCGGACAACGGGCCACTGTGCTGCAGGGGTGTGACAGGCACCGCCGGTCGAATGCCCGCATGAGCCTTGACGATTTCCAGAAACAGATCGCTCATCCATCGTTCTCCCGGCCGGGCTCCTCGCGGATGTCCTCCGCCGGCGCGGCGCATTGGTATGATTCGATTATAAAGAGTTCGTCGGCCGAGCGAGGTTACCGGGCGTGAGAGTGGTCGGGCTTGCCGAGATCCGGGCCGCGCTCGATGAGGCGGCGGCCCTGGCGGCCGTGGAGGAGGCATTCCGCCGCTATTCGGCCGGGGGCGCGCAGGTCACTCCGGTCGGCCACCTCGGCTTCAGCGATCCCCCGGGCGACTGTCATGTGAAGAGCGCCGCGGTCCAGGGCGATGACGTGTTCGTCATCAAGGTGGCCACGGGCTTTTATAAGAATCCCGAGCGCGGCCTGCCCGCCAGCAACGGCTTCATGGCCGTGATGAGCACTCGCACAGGGGAGGTACTGGCGCTGCTGCATGATGAGGGCTACCTCACCGATCAGCGTACGGCGATGGCCGGAGCCATTGCCGCACGCGCTATTGCGCGAGCGGGCTCGCGGACGCTCGGCGTCGTGGGCACAGGTGTCCAGGCGCGCCTTCAGGGCAAGCTGATCGCACGGCACCTGCGGCTGGACCGGGTGTTGGTTTGGGGCCGGCACGGCGGACGCGCCGGGACGCTGGCAGGCGAGCTCGGCGGCCAGGCCACGACGCTGCAGGATCTTTGCGCTCATTCGGATGTGATCGTCACCACTACTCCGGCGACCGAGCCGCTACTCACCACGGACATGATTCAGGCAGGTGCCCGCATCGTTGCGGTCGGCGCTGACAGCCCGGGAAAGCAGGAGCTGGACGCGCGGATTCTGGAACGTGCGTTCGTGGTGGTCGACTCGCGCTCGCAGTGTATCGATCATGGCGAAGCGGGCTGGGCCGTGCGTGCAGGACTGGTCGATGAGGCCGACCTGGTAGAGCTCGGGGCGCTGCTGGTCTCGCCCATGAGTTTCCGGGACGACGAGATCGTCGTCGCTGATCTGACCGGCGTCGCCGTGCAGGACGTGGCGATTGCACGCAGCGTCTGGTCACGGCTGTAAAGGCCACGCCGGCGTGACCCTGAATGGTGGCACCTCGAAGCCGCGAATCCAGGGGGCAGCGAGGGGGTCACTGCGTGAACGGGCGGCCTTCGAGGCGCCGCGGTGAAGGTATCCCAGCTTGCCCTCGGTTGAGAAAGTGTCTTTTCTTGGGTGCTGATAACCGAACGAGGTTGTGCCATGCCTGATCCAGTGTGTTCTCGGGCGCTGCGTCGTCCACCCCGCGAAATCTCGCCTGCCATGCCGGACAAGCGGCCATCGTCGAGCAAGACGCTGGATTTCGCGCGAAACCCCTCTGGCCGGCGTGTTCTGATGGCGATGTGCGTGATCGTGGGAGCACCCCTGGCGCTGGCCTCGCGCGACGCCGCGGCACAGGCGAAAACCTGTCCGGACGAGGCGGGGTTGAAACTCGCGTCCGGCTTCTGCGCGACGGTATTTGCCGATGGACTGGGACATCCCCGCCATCTCGTCGTCGCCCCCGACGACGTTGTCTATGTCAATACCTGGAGCGGCCGCTACTACGGCAATGACAAGACGCCGGCGGGCGGTTTTCTCGTCGCACTGCAGGACACGACCCGGTCCGGGCATGCGAACATCCACAAGCGCTTTGGCCCGAAGGCCAAGGGCGGCACCGGAATCGGGCTCTACCAGGGCCACCTCTACTACGAGGTCCGCGATCGCATCGAGCGCCTGCCGCTCGAGGCGGGCAGGTTACTGCCGCGGGGCGCGCCGGAGATCATCGTATCGGGTCTGCCGCTGGGTGGTGATCACCCCATGCACCCGTTTGCCATCGATGCCGACGGCATGATGTACGTGGACGTCGCTTCGGCCAGCAATGCGTGCCAGGAGAAGAACCGCATTCTCAAGTCCCCCGGGGTCAAGCCGTGCACGGAGCTCGAAACACGCGGCGGGATCTGGCGCTACGATGCGAACAAGACGGGCCAGAAGTTCTCGCCCGCTGATCGCTACGCCACGGGCATTCGCAATGCCGACGGCATTGCCGTCGATGGCAGTGGCCACGGTGTGTATTCCACTCAGCATGGCCGCGACCAGCTCTCGCAGAACTGGCCCGAGCTGTACCAGCCGGTCGAGGGAGCGATTCTCCCGGCCGAGGAGCTGATGCGCATCCAGCAGGGCGGCGATTACGGCTGGCCGGAGTGTTACTACGATGGCATGCAGCGCAAGCTGGTCCTGGCGCCCGAGTACGGCGGCAATGGAGGCAAGACGGTCGGACCTTGCGCACAGAAAATCGCGCCGGTCGCCGCGTTCCCCGCTCACTGGGCGCCCGACGACGTGTTGTTCTATTCGGGCCGGAGCTTCCCGGCCCGCTATCGCAACGGGGCGTTCATCGCCTTCCATGGCTCGTGGAATCGTGCGCCCTTCCCGCAAGGCGGCTACAACGTCGTCTTTCAGCCGATTGCCAACGGGACCGCGGGCGGTGGCTGCGAGATTTTCGCGGACGGTTTTGCCGGCACCAACAAGGATCCGGAAGGCGCGGCGCATCGTCCAACGGGGCTCGCCGTCGGCCCGGACGGGTCGTTGTATGTTTCCGATGATGCTCACGGACGCATCTACCGCATCTCGTACACGGGCTCTGGCGGCGAAACTGCCGGTACGCCCTGCCCTGACATGGCTGCCGCAGGATCGATGACGGCTGCCGCGGGTGTGCCCCCGGAGGGAACCCACCCGAATGCGGGCGCGGCGGCCAACCTGCCGGTGCCGCAGGGCTCGACGCGCGCGGCGGTGGTCCTCGGTGCCCGCGTTTTCGCGGGGCAGGAAGGCGGGGCCACCTGCACGAGCTGTCACGGCGGCAACGGCAAGGGCTCGCCGCTGGGCCCGGACCTGACTGACCAGAAATGGCTGTGGAGCGACGGCAGCGTCGCGGGAATACGCAAGACGATCAGCGAGGGCGTACCGAATCCGAAGCAGTATCGCAGCCCGATGCCGCCGATGGGCGGCGCCCAGCTCAGTCCGGAGCAGGTCTCTGCGGTGGCCGCGTATGTGTGGGGACTGAGTCACCGCGACGCGCACTGAGCTGAGCGATCAGCCTCTCGCGAGCAGCGCGCACGTTGACCAGCGGAGTGTGCCGATAACGCGCGACTTCGGCAGCGGTGTACGGCACCACCTCCCGAGCCGGGGGAGTGGTGCCGAGTGTCCGGATCATCCAGTTGAGCAGGTCGGCCAGCTCCGCATCCGACAGAGTCGACTGCGCGACACCAGGCACCTGGAGGATGAATCGCCGGCCCTCCGGCGTCGAGGCGAAAGGCCCGAGCGTCTCGCGCAGCGACGGAACGCGGCCCGGCTCACCTTCACCCCTGGGTGCGTGACAGCCCATGCATTGCAGCATGTAGTTCACTTGCGGCTCGTAGGCCGCCACCGCATGCGAGGCACCGCAGAACAACAGGAGCGTGCCGAGGGCAAGAGCCCGCCGTGAGCCCGTCACCCGCGCGTTCCTACGCCACACTTCCGCAATTACCTCGCTACCGAGACGATTCGGGCGGTGGAACAGTGATAGGGGACGTTGGCCTTGCTGCTGCCAGAGCACCAGTTGTAGTCATTCGACTGGAACGGAATGTACAGCGGCGTGTCGCGCTCGTTGCGGTTGCAGAAGCAGCGCCCACAGGAGGTCTTGCCGCAGCAGTCATTGTAGGAGACGACGTAGTCCTTGCCTTCCAGCGGATTGTGACAGGTCCCCACCCACGTCACCGCGGACATCTCGGTCCCCGGCGGGCAGGCACTTTGCGAGCCGCCACAGCATCCGCACAGATACCCATCGATCGCGCAGTGCCGCCAGTAGTCGCAGCTCGTCGGATCGTTGATTCCGGCGGGCTGACCGGGTTTGCCACCCGCTCCCTTGGGAGTCTCGGCGCCCCGGGCGACCGGCAACAGCGGCAGGGCCGAGGCTCCCACCAGCAACGCCCCGAGCGAGGCAAGCAGACTGCGGCGCGAAGTCCGCTTGGCCATTGCGCGCGCGGAGCTCTCAGTCCACGTGTCGAGCCACTTCATGGGTTCACCAGGACGGTGGGCGTCGTGCCGATATCGTTGATCGAGCGCAGGTAGGCGCCGCTGGCGGCATTGTAGACATCGAGAATGGTGCTTTCGATGAAGGCCGAGAACAGCAGCGGATGCGCATCGCGAGTCACCTGTATCGAGCCCGACTCGTTCTTCATGGCAATCCTCTGGATGCGCGTGCGCCGCGCCAGATCGTACACCCACACCTCCTTGCCCGGATCCTTGTGAGTCTCGAGCGGCCCCTGGTGCATGATGGAATACAGCCGGTTGAGGCCGGCGTGCGCGGCGAGCTGCTGCAGGCCGCCGGGCCGCCATTTCTGCGCCTTGTCCGCCGCGCTCAGCAGCGACCAGGTCGGGCCCAGGGTCAGTGCCGCCTTGTTGATGTTGACCGGGTAGATCGTGCCGTCAAAGGACACGAAGTACCACGTATCCCGGACCCGCACCGCCTTCTCCGTGACCGGGTCGTGCTGGACATCGAACATCCGGCTGGTGCGCTGCCCGTTGGTCGCACGCCCGGTGTCATCGAGGCGGACATCGAGCAGCGTGCCATCCGCGCAGACGCTGAAGAACGAGCGCGGACCGGTTGGATAGACCAGAGCGCAACCGGCGGTCTGCACCTCGCCCACGAACGTGCGACTGCGGGTATCGACGACGGTGACGGACTGGGCCGGGGTAAAGTTGTAGATCAGCAGGAACCGGCCATCATCGGTGAGCTCGGTGTTGGCCATCATGGGCATGTTCGAGGAGCGCTTCGGCGGTATGACGATCTCACCGATAGGCGCCAGATGCACGGGATCGTACAGCGTCACGACATCGGTGCGGTCACCGCGCGTACCGCGCGAGAAATAGGTCTCAGGCGAGAAAATGACCTTGCCGTCGAGCGCCGGCACCACGCGCATCGAACCGAATCCCACATCCAGCTCGCCGAGGAAGTGCCCGCTGTCGCCATCCACCAGCATCGCCTTGCCGCTGGCCATGTGGGAGAAAACGATGTCGTTCACCCACATCCAGTGGGGCGAAATCGTCGCCGGCAGCGATTGCACGCTTGCCATCGGATCGTTGGGCAGCTCGGCCCCGGCTTTCTGGCCCGGCCACGCCGCCAGAGCACAGCCCAAAGCGAAACATGCGGCCGCGCGCAAGCGCGCGGCGCACGGCCACCGGAATGCTCCCCCGGAAAGGGCCCGCGGGGCGGTGTTTCGGGGCGGCGAGTTCATGGCATCGAGCTTCCGGTAGCGCTGGAAGACGGCAGCTTGCCAGTCTTCGGCCGAAGACCGCAAACTCTTCAACCGAGTGCCGACCGGAGACCCCGCATGACCGCCTTCAGACTCACCGTTGACGGCAAGGCCGTCCCGACTCCCACCACGTTCAACGTCATCAACCCCGCGGACGAGAGCGTCGTGGCGGCCTGTCCGCAGGGCACCCCGCAGATCGTCGATGCCGCCGTGGCCGCCGCCCGGCGCGCATTCCCGGGTTGGGCCGCCACGCCCGATGCCGAGCGGGTCGCCAAGCTCAATGCGATCGCCGACCTCATCGAGAAGCACCACGCGGAGCTGTCGCAACTCATCACCCGTGAGCAGGGCAAGACACAGAGCGGGCCGGGAGCCAATCTCGAGGCGCATGGCGCGGCGGCCTGGACGCGCGTCACCGCCGGCCTGTCGATCCCGGAGGAGACGATTCAGGATGACAAGAAGGGGAAGATCGTCCTGCGGCGCAAGCCGGTCGGCGTGGTCGGCTCGATCACCCCGTGGAACTGGCCGATGATGATCGCCGTGTGGCACATCATGCCGGCCGTGAGAGTCGGCTGCACCATAGTGATCAAGCCCTCCCCGTTCACGCCGTTGTCCACCCTGCGCCTGGTCGAGCTGATCAATGAAGTGCTGCCGCCCGGCGTGGTCAACGCCGTCACGGGCGAAGGCGATGTCGGAGCGCACCTGGCCGGCCACCCGGGTATCGACAAGGTCGTCTTCACCGGCTCGGTCGCCACCGGCAAGAAGATCATGGGCGGGGCCGCCCAGACCCTCAAGCGGGTCACGCTGGAGCTGGGGGGCAACGATGCCGGCATCGTGCTGCCCGGGACCAACATCGAGCCGATGCTCGAGAAGCTGTTCTGGGGTTGCTTCATCAATGCGGGACAGACCTGCGCCGCCCTCAAGCGGCTGTACGTTCACGAGGATCAGTACGATGAGGTCGTGCGCAAGTTCTCGGAGTACGTCGCCAAGATCCCGGTGGGCAACGGCCTGGATCCGAAGAACCTCATCGGCCCCCTCACCAACAAAATGCAATTCGACAAGGTCGTCTCGCTCGTGGAGGACGCGCGCTCCAGGGGCGCGAAGATCGTCACCGGCGGCGTGCGCCCCCAGGCACCCGGGTTCTTCTATCCGTTGACCGTGATCGCCAACGCGCAGGATGACATGCGGGTGGTGAAGGAGGAGCAGTTTGGTCCAGTCATCCCGCTGGTGAAGTACAAAACGGTGGACGAGGCCCTGCGGCGCGCCAACGCGCTCGAGGTGGGGCTCGGCGGCTCGGTATGGGGCAACGATCCCCAGGAGGCGGCAAAATACGCCAGTCAACTCGAGTGCGGCACCGCCTGGGTGAACCAGCACGGCACGCTGCACCCGCTGGCGCCCTTCGGCGGCGTCAAATGCTCGGGAATCGGGGTCGAGTTCAACGTGGACGGCCTGAAGGAATACACCACCGTGCAGGTCGTCAACGTCGCCCTTCAGTAGGTGATGCTGCCCACCGAGGTTCCGCCGCATACGAACAGCGTCTGACCGGTGATGAACCCGGCTTCGGGCGAGGCGAAAAACAGGACGGCTCGCGCAACGTCCTCCGGCCGCCCGAGGCGCTTCACCGGGATCGCCTGGATGATGCCCGGCAGGCTCGGGCTGTCGGCCGGGATGATGTCGTGAAACACCCGTGTCGCGGCAATCGGACCGGGCGCAATGACGTTGGCTGTGATGCCGTGTGCTCCCAGCTCCAGTGCCCACGTGCGCGCGAGGCCGAGCATCGCTGCCTTGCTCGCCGAGTAGGCCGTGCGCCGGGCAAGTCCCAGCACCGCGCGGGAGGAAATCAGCACGATCCGCCCGAAATGCTGCGCTCTCATGGCCGGAAGCGCAGCCTGCACCAGCGAGACGGCCGCGGCGACGTGGAGGTTGGCGAGGCTGGACAGATCTTCGGCGGTGACCTGCTCCAGGGGGCGCTCGCGGACCGCGCCGGCGTTATGCACCACCGTGGTCACCGGGAACTGCCGCATCACTTCCTGTGCTGCCTGTTTCGTCGCTTCGACATCCTGCAGGTCGACCTGGACGTGCCGGAACGAGGGTGCTTGCGCCCGAGCGGGCTCCCGGTCGAGCGAGATCACCTGGTAGCCGGCCGACAGGAAAGCCTGACAGGTTGCCGCGCCGATCCCGGAGCTGCCACCCGTGACCAACACGTTATTCGCGCTCATATTCCCTCCTACCGGGGTCCCCGTGAAATCTCGCGTCTTGGTCGACGGCGGGCGCTTCAAGTCGTGGCGAGCGAGATTTCACGGGGTGGTTTTCCGGGGAGCGACCCCGAGCACTCGCTCCGGCGCCCTCAACCTCCGGCCGGCAGCAGAATCTCGGCCAGCTTCCCGTCCTCGATCACGGTCACGGCAGCGGTGTCGGGCACTGCGATGAGTACCGCCTGCGCAGACCTGTCGAGGCGGGCGACGATGCGCACGCGCGCCGGGGCACCGCCCACCGCGGCATGCACGTGCGTCACCGCGGAGGGCCCGCAGTCCAGTCGAATCAATCCGACGCGCCAGGGAGTCCGGGCGCTGAAGAACGCCTCGTGGCTGTGATAGAGCGTAGTCTGGGCGATGAGCTCGCCGGCCCCGGTCTGGAGTGTCCAGGGCAACTCCGTCGAAAGACATCGATGACACGCTTCCCGCGGCGGGTACTGGACGGCCTGGCAGTGAGCGCACTGCTGCAGCTCGAAGCGGCCACGAGCGGCTGCGGCTGTCAGGCCCTGGAACACCCGGCTGCGCGCGCCAGGCGGAAGTGTGGGTGCGCCGGCGCTCGCGGCACCGCGTGGCGCTGTCGGCGAGCCAGATGTGCCTGAAAAGCCCGTGCCGCTCATGATTCCTCCCGCGCCAGGAGCGTGGCTGCACAGCACAGGCCCCGATCATAGTTGATCATCCCGAACCCGCTGACCAGTCCGATGCGCGCGTCGCGGACGGCGGAGCCCAGCACTGCGCCGGTGAGCTGACGCACTGCTTCGGTGAGCCCCAGGTAACCCCCGGCTGCACCCGCTTGCCCCACGGACAGCTGGCCCCCCGAGGTGTTGTGCGGGAAGGTGCCATCATGCGTGAAGGTATGGCTGCGTACGAAGTGCGGCCCCTCGCCCTTCGCACAAAACCCCAGATCCTCGATCTGCAGCAAGCTGATGACGGGATAGTCATCGTAGGTCTGGAGGAAATCGACCTGCTCGTGACGCACACCGGCCTCGGCGAACAGCGCCTCGCGGTCCAGTCCCCAGCCGCCGCGCATCTGGATCGGATCCTCCGGAAAGGCATTGTGGCGCTCCAGCGTGCCGAGTATCGAGACGGACTTCAGACCGAGATCACGGGCGCGCTCGGGCCGCATGACCAGAAACCCCTCCCCGCCCGCGCATGGCATGACGCAGTCAAAGAGACACAGAGGCTCGGCAATCGGCCGGGCGGCGAGATACTGCTCGAGGGTCAGCGGCTCACGCAACAAGGCGTGGGGAAATGACAGGGCGTTGCTTCTCTGAGCGATGCAGAGCTTGCCGAAGTCCTCCCGCTTCGCACCGTATGAGCGCATGTAGTAGGAGGTCAGCAACGCGAAACTGGCGTTGGGCCCTCCGGCGCCATAAGGATAGACGGCGTCTTGCGTGAATCGGCTGAAGGCCGCAACGGTCGTGCGCAGCGTGTCCGGCTGGTGGGTGTCGGCGGCCACGCATGCGACCACCTGCGCGTCGCCGGCCTGCACCGCCCGGGCCGCGCGGCGCAGCGCCACCACTCCAGCCGCACCACCCATCGGAATGTGATCCAGCCAGCGCAGCGAGAGACCCAGATGCTGGGTGACACCCACCGCGGTGTCCGGAGCCAGTGTGAAACTCGACAAACACAGCCCGTCCACGTCCGCTTTGTCGAGGCCGCTGCCTTCGAGCAAACCCGCCAGCGCCCGTGCAGCAAACCAGTGCGCACCGTGGTTCGAATAGCGCACGTAGGGAACCGTGACCGGCGTCGTGACCACGGCGTGCGTGTAGCGTTGCCGGCGGGCGGTCACCGCACGTCGACGACGGGCGGGCCTCACGTGCGAATGTGCAAAAGCGCTCACGCGACGCTCGTTCGCGTCTTAGCCGCGCGCAGGTCAACGGTCGCCGGCTGCTCGAGCAGGGCGAGCGCCAGCTCGCGCAGCTGCGCGCGCTGAATCTTCTCCGTCGCCGTGAGCGGCAAGCGCTCGCAGAAGGCGATATAGCCGGGCGCCTTGAAATAAGCGAGCTGCTGCAGGCATAAATTCAACAGCTCGTGCGCAAGCTCGACCTGACCACCGCTGCTCACCGTCCCGCGAGGCACCACGCATGCCATCACCTCGTCGCCCCGCACAGGATCGGGCACCCCCGTGACGCCCACACCCGCTACCCGCGGATGCTGCAGGATCACGCCCTCCACCTCTACGGCGGAAATGTTCTCGCCGCTGCGCCGAATGACATTCTTCCCTCGGTCGACGAAGTGGAAGTCCCCCTCGGCATCGACGCGAACGATGTCCCCGGTGTGAAACCACCCGCCCTCCCAGGCCTCGCTGGTGGCTTGCGGGTCCTTCCAGTACTCGCGAAAGAAGCCAAACTCCCTGCGCGCCGTACCCGATCGAACCCACAGCTCCCCCGGCTCGCCTGCCGGCACATCGGCGCCGGCGGCGTCGACGATGCGCCAGTCGAGCAGCGGCCCGGGTCTGCCGAAGCAGGAACTGCCAGGCTTGCGAGGCGCCTGATTCGCAATCAACACCGCGCCGGCCCCGGTCTCCGTCATGGCCCAGGCCTCGAGCAGCGGAAATCCAAAGCGTTGCTCGAAATCGACGTGCAGCCGCGGGCTGACGCCCGCACCAAATCCAAACCGCACCGAGTGCCGTCGATCGCTTTCGGAGGGCGAGCTGCCCAGGAGCATGGCAGGCATGACGCCAAGATAGTGCACGATCGTGGCGTGCGACTCGCGCACATCGTCCCACCAGGAGGACGGATGGAACCGGTCGAGCGGCACGATGCATCCTCCGGTCAGCACCATGACGAGAGTCGAGAAAGCCATGGCGTTCATGTGGCTCATGGGCAGCGGACTCAACAGGCGATCCCGGCCCGGATCGAGCTGGCACAGCCCGCCCACCTGCATGTACCACATCCCGGCCCACAAGTAGTACTCGTTCGTGAGCACACATCCTTTCGGCCGCCCGGTCGTCCCCGAGGTGTACAGCAGCGCGCACTCGGTGCGCGCGTCGGGCTCCGTCCCAGCCATCGGGCCCGGCGATCCAACCGGGCTCAGCGCGGCCAGGTCGGGCGGGGTGATCACGAGCTCGCGGCCGGCTTCGGCAGCTGCCCGCGCGAGATCGCCCGAGCGCGCGGCGGGTACCACGGCGGCGCAGATCTCCGAGTGACTGATGAGATAGGCCAGCTCGGTGGTGCGCCAGTCCGGATGAATCGGGACCACCGATACCCCGAGCGCGTTCAGGGCGAACCAGTGGAGAAACATGTCGGGCCGGTTCTCCAGCATCAGTCCGGCCCGGTGGCCGTGCCCGAATCCGGCGCGCCAGTAGCGCTCCCGCAGGTCTTCGACCTGCCGCGCGGCCCGCGAGTAGTTGATCGTCAGCGACCCCACGCCATAACGCTGTGCCGTGCGGGGCAGCACACACAGGAAGTCATTGTCGGGATGCCGGGCGGCTGACCGGCAGAACGCCTCGTACACCGTTCCAGAGATGACAGGGGTGACTGGCGGATCCCGCGCCGGCAATGTCGGTCCGGCAGGCATCAACCACGCCTACAAGAGCAGTTGGATCGACGGTAGCGCGGCATCGCAGTTGAGGAGCTCGATCTTTTTCAGGCGGATGCGCAAGACTCCCTCGACCGTAACGAGGTGGTGCCAGGCGACGGCAGCCAGCGCCTGCTGACGATCCAGCTGGGTCTCGACGTACAAGAATGGAGTGCGCACCAGAAAGCGCTGTGTCGCAGGCTCATGCTCCTCGATGGCAGGTTGCTGTAGCACGTGCTGACAGAAACTGGGCTGCTGCTGGGAGTACGCGTTGGGATGGCGCAGTCGCTCGATCCGGATCCGCAGCAGCAACTTGTCCTCATAGAACAGCGACGTGTGCGTGTCCGGATCCGGTTGTCCCCTGCTGAGCGGCATCCAGTAGTGCGCATCGTCGGTGTAGAGCTGATACCACTCATCGAAGCGCTTCTCATCGAGCAGGCGCGCCTCGAGGTATACCAGAGCGACGGCGCTGTCAGGGCTCACCCGCCACCCGAGGTCGCGCCAGCCATGATCGCTGCCCACGCACGATACTGGCCTCTCATCGGAATCTCGTTGGTCGCACCGTACGTGCCCGCCATTTGCCCTTCCTCGGCAGCGGTGTGATTGCGGTGCAGGCTGACCCAGTCGGAGCTGCTGGAGGCCAGGCCCTCCTGGATCGAGCGGTAGCAGTGCAGGTCGTCGTGGCCGACCATGGATGTCGGGGCATTGATGAGCCGCGAGTAGGTGACGGTGCGCGCCAACAGCTCATCCGGCGCGCCCACGAGGCGGAAGGTCCAGCTTTCGATCAGGGTGCGATCGACGGCGAGCGGGCGGGCAACGCGGATCGACTGGATCGGACCCTTGATCGTGAGGCTCGGGTAGTAAACGGTATTGTGCCGGGCTTCACCCAGGATGCGCCGGGCACGCTCTTCGCCGTAGGCCGCGGCCATCCGCCGCTCGTATTCGCCGACACTCGAGTAGCGCGAGTGAATCGAGAAATTGACACCCGTGTAGCTGTGGCCGTTCTCGTAGACCTTGACGCCCATTTTCTCGAAGAATTCGTAGCCGTTCACGAAGGGCACGAACTGCTCGATCACCATGGGCGCGGGGGTGCCCGCCGGGGCGGTGTCCCAGAGCCGCTTCGCCGTCCCGGCGGAGGACTCGTGCGCCACCATCGGATGCATGGCGTCGTTGAGGTTCTCCACGTACATCTTCCAGTTGCAGTCGTGCAGGTAGCGCAGCACACCCCCGGCCACCTCCAGCCGTCCCTCGGGAGCGCGATCGACCAGGTTGTCGATCGAGCTGAGCGATTCGCCGAAATATTCCTCGAAGCCGACGCCCTCCTTCGAGACCCGCGCGAACACGAATCCGCGGTAGTTGGCCGTGGGCAGCTCGACGAGACCGCGCAAGGCGCCGGACTGCTCGAAACCGGTGCCCTCGTAGCCACTCCTCAGCGGCACCGTGCGCAGACTCCCATCGAGGCGATAGGTCCAGCCATGATAGGGACAGCGGATCATGCCCGCGAGGCACTTGCCGCTCACCGCGCTCACCAGACGGGTTCCCTTGTGGGCGCAGCGGTTGGGGAGCACCCGCACCCGGGAGTCGTTACCGCGAAGCATGATCACGGGCTCGCGCCCGATCTGTGTGCTGTAGAAATCGCCGGCCTCGGGCACCTGGCTGTCGTGACCGACGTAGATCCAGGTGCGTGCCCAGAGCCGCTCCATCTCCAGCTCGAACAGCTCCGGGTCCAGGTACAGATCGCGGTGGATGGCGTCCGGACGGACGAGATCGCGAATGGCGGCCGGATTGTCGCGGTAGCGGTTCATGTTCGGTGTCCAGCGGCAGCGATTCTAGCGCAAATGGCGAGCAGGGCCGCCGGTGAGCGGTTACCTGCGGCGCAGCCCCCCGGACCTCCCCCGTGAAATCTCGCATGCCACGCACGTAACCGCTCACCCGGCCGGTCCGGCTTGCCGCGCCGGAGTCATTGAGCTAATCATGACCGCTGTAAATCAGGCCGGGGCTTTCCATGAACAAACAGTCAGGCGCAGGCGCACGCAGGGGCCAACAGGTGTTGCAGCGGTTGCGGGAGCAGCCGCCTGCCATCTGGTATGCCGGGGAGCCGGTGAAGGACGTGACAGTGCACCCGGCGCTCAGGCGCGGCGTGCAGACCCTGGCGCGCCTGTACGACCTCCAGTGGGAAAACGCTGCCGTCACGCTCTATGACTCGCCGACGAGCGGCAATAAGGTCGCGCGCTCGTTCATGATGCCTCGCACGCGGGAGGATCTGGTAAGCGTGAGTCGCGCGATGAGGGTTTGGGAGGACTACACGCACGGGATGATGGGCCGGGTGCCTGACTACATCAACCGCGCGATGACAGGGTATGCCGCGGGCGCGCCGTATCTCGCGGAGGCTGATCCGCGATTCGGCGACAACGCGATCCGTTACTACGAGTATCTGCGCGAGAACGACCTTTGCCTGACGCATACGCTGATCCCGCCTCAGGCCAACCGCGCGGTGAACTCTGCCCGACAGGCAGATCCATTCCTGGCGGCACGCATCAAGGAGGAGACCGATGCGGGCATGGTGATCCGCGGCTGCCGCATGCTGGCGACCCTGCCGATCTCGGACGAGCTGATGGTGTTTCCGTCGACTCTGCTGAAGAGTCCCGAGGAGGATGCGCCGTACGCCTTCGGCTTCTCGATACCGAGCTCGACGCCGGGCTTGCGGTTCATCTGCCGTGAGAGCCTGGACTACGGGCGGCCGCATCTCGACCATCCGCTCGGCTCGCGATTCGAGGAGATGGATGCGGTCGTCATCTTCGACGATGTGTTCGTTCCGTGGGAAAACGTCTTCCTGCATCGTGACATTCAGCGATGCAACCAGGCCTACGCGCGTACCGGCGCGGTCGCTCACATGACCCATCAGGTGGTGGTGAAGAACATCGCCAAGTGCGAGTTTCTGCTGGGCCTGGCTTCACTGCTGGTGAATGCGATCGGTGCCGAGATCTTCCAGCACATCCAGGAGAAGGTGGCCGAGATCTGGGTGAATCTCGAGACCATGAAGGCCTTCCTGCGCGCCGCCGAAGCCGACGCGGCCCTCGATGAGTGGGGCGTGATGCGGCCGGACTGGAATCCGCTGGATGCGGCGCGCAATCTCTTTCCGCGCCTGTATCCGCGCATGGTCGAGATCATCCAGCAGATCGGCGCCAGCGGCCTGGTCGCCATGCCGAGCTCGGAAGATGTCCGCGGCCCGCTCGCCGAGGACATCCGCAAGTACTATCAGGCGGCGCGCGCGGAAGCATTCGACCGCATACCGCTGTTC
>DASTDD010000164.1:0-10338 GCA_035710545.1 Steroidobacteraceae bacterium | reverse complement strand
GCTGCCGCGCAACGCCATGTTTCCGGTCTACGGCCTCGCCGAAGCATCGCTCGCCGTCAGCTTCCCGCCGGTCGGCGCGCCATTGCGCACGCTCGCCCTGAATCGGCACCGCATGAATGTCGGAGATCCGGTCGAGCCGGTGCCCGCCTCCGACAGGGACGCGATCGCGCTCGTGTCGGAAGGCCGCGCCATTCCGTATTGCGAGGTGCGGGTCGCAGGCGATGACGACCGGCCGCTCGCGCAGAGCCGGGTCGGCCACGTGCACATGCGGGGCGAGAACGTGACGCGGGGCTATTTCGATGACGCCGCTGCCAATGCCGAGGCCTTCACCGCCGATGGCTGGCTGCGCACCGGGGATCTCGGGCTCCTCTACGAGGGGAATTTGTACATCTCCGGGCGCGCCAAGGAGATCATCTTCGTCAACGGCCAGAACTACTATCCACACGACATCGAGGCGATCGCGCAGCGCGCGCAGGGCCTGGAGCTGGGGAAAGTCGCGGCGGCCGGTGTGCGCACGCGCGGCGCTGACACCGAGCAGCTCGTCGTGTTCGTGTTACATCGCGGCACGGTGCAGGAGTTCCTGCCGGTGGCGCTCGAAGTGACCCGGCTCGTCAACGAGCAGGCGGGCCTGGAGGTCGCGGAAGTGATTCCGGTGAAGCGGATTCCGAAGACCACCAGCGGCAAGCTCCAGCGCCACCTGCTGGAGCTGGCCTACAGCGACGGCGAGTTCGATACGGAGCTGCGCGAGCTGGCATCGCTGCGCAGCGAGCAGCGGGGCACGCAGTCGGCTTCGAGGACGCAGATCGAGGACAAACTCAGGGTCATCTGCGAGACGGCCCTCGAGGGCAAGCGGGTGGGGGTGCAGGACAACCTGTTCGAGATCGGCGCGAGCTCGCTGAAGCTCATCGAGATCCACGAGCAGATCGACCGCGAGTATCCGGGCCTGGTGGACCTGACGGAGCTGTTCGACTTCCCCACGATCGTCGAGCTCGCCGGGCACCTCGAGAGCCGCCTCGCCGCCTGAGCGGCGCGCCGGCGGACGCCGGAGTGCCGGGCGCGAAAGGCGCGCCTGACGGTCAAAAAACGGCTGCCGGGGCCCCGCGCAAGCGAGCGTCTTGACGATGGGCGCAAGCTCTTGCGACGATCCGGGCTCGGTTTGGCGGGGTGGCCCCCACAGGCCGTTTTGCCATTTATAATCGCCGCCATGGACCTGCCTGCACCGCCCACCCTTCCGGTAACCAGCCGCTGCGAGCAGCGGCTGAGCGAGTGCGGGATCCGTCCCACCGCGCAGCGTGTGCAGATCGCGTTGCTGCTGCTGTCGGCTCCCCAACACCTGTCAGCCGAGCAGATTCTGGCCAGCCTGCGCGCCGCCGGGGCGCGGGTCTCCAAGGCGACCGTCTATAACACGCTGAACCTGTTCGCGGCCCGCGGACTGATCCGTCAGCTCTCGATCGACGGCTCGCGCGCCTGGTTCGACTCGAACGTGGATGCCCATTATCACTTTCACGATCTGCGCAGTGGCGCGCTCATCGACGTGCCGGTTCCCGAAGTCGAGTTCAGCCGGTTGCCCGCGCCGCCCCCGGGCACCGAGGTGGCCGGCATCGACCTCGTGATCCGCCTGCGGAAGAAGTCATAGACGCGGTCGAGATTCAAACCGGCCCGCAGCCCACCGGGACGGTGCTGTGGCTGCACGGACTGGGCGCGGACGGCCACGATTTCGAGCCGATCGTGCCCGAGCTCGTGCGGCCGGGCGAGCGCACGCTGCGTTTCGTGTTTCCGCACGCGCCCATCCGACCGGTCACGATCAACGGCGGCATGGCGATGCGCGCGTGGTACGACATCCTGTCGTTCGACCGGCACAGTCCGCAGGATGAGGCCGGGATTCGCGCCACTGACGCAGCGGTCGGTGAGCTGATCAAGCGCGAGAATGCGCGCGGCATCCCAACAGAGCGCATTGTGCTCGCGGGGTTTTCGCAGGGCGGCGCCATTGCGGTGTTCTCCGGCGTGCGTTGCCGTGAGCGCCTCGCCGGCATCATGGGACTTTCCTGTTATCTGTTGCTCGAATCGCATCTCGAGCGAGAACGCCAGGCGGCCAACCAGGCGACTCCGGTGTTTCTCGCACACGGCAGTCAGGATCCCGTGGTGGAGATGCGCGCCGGCCTGCTGACGCGGCAGGCCCTCGAGGCCGCTGGCTACCCCATCGAATGGCATGCCTACCCGATGCCGCACGCGGTCTGTCAGCCGGAGATCGCCGACATCGCAGCCTGGCTGCGGCGCGTGCTGCCGACCGGCGGGATCTGAAGTTTGCGACCCCTGACCTGGGGGCGCCGGGCGCGCGCTCGCGAGACTTGGCAGGAAGCCTGTTCCGGGTGCCGCGATGCGGCCGGTCCGGATGACGGGGCTGGCAGCAGCCTATAGAATTCGCCGTTCGGTGCCGGCTTAGCTCAGCTGGTAGAGCACATCATTCGTAATGATGGGGTCCACGGTTCGAGTCCGTGAGCCGGCACCAGATCCGACCGCAGGCGGACTGTCTTCCTTCCGCAACTGCTTGTCTGCAACGATTTTGTCATGCGAGTCGGCCCGCCGCCCCAGGCGGTCTGCCTGGCGCTTTCATGCAGGAAATACTCTTCCGGGCGTTAAACTTTATGCCGGTCAGAGGTTTCCAACCCAGGACCAGACGCCGCCGCAGGTCAGCGGCCTGACTCGAAGGAACTCAGGTGGGTGCAAATCCGGAGCCCAAGATAGACCTCCCAACAGGCCCGGCGGATACCGTCAGGCCCGCCGAGGCCGTCACGTGGATAGCCCGGGACCGCTCGGGATTTGACCGTCTCCCCGCCGACCCCGCGGCGTTCCCCGGCTCCGTGCCTGCGGACACCGCCGCGCCGCCGCGCGCGCGGACCTGGATTCTGCGCGTTGGTGCGCTGCTGCTCCTGTTGGCCATCGCCGGCGTGCTCTGGAGCGTGATGCATTCCCGGCCCAAGCTCGTCGCGCTCGCCGACCAGCAGAACATACCCCTCATTTCCGTCATGACTCCGGGCTTGCGGCCCGTCACCTCCAGTGTGACCTTCACGGGAGCGATTGGGGCGCGTTTCGACATGCCCATCGGCAACGACGGCGACACGGGACGCATCGTGGCCGTTTACGTGGAGGCTGGAGACCACGTTGAGCGCGGCCAGCTCCTCGCCAAGATCAACGACTCCGTCCTGATACCGCAGGTCAACCGACTGGAGGCCGGGCTCGAGCAGGCCAAGGCCCAGGCGGCTCTTTCGCAAGCCGAATATCGGCGCGCCGAGGCGGTGCAGGCGGCCGGAGCACTCTCAGCCGAGGACATCGAGAAGCGACGCGCCTCGGCGGTCACCGACGCGGCGAACGTGAAAGTCGCCGCTGCCCAACTAGCTGAAGCCCAGGCGCGTTTGGGTCGAACTCGCATCGTGGCACCGATCGCGGGCACGGTCCTGACACGGCGCGCCGAGGTCGGGCAGATCGCCATGACCGGCGGCGATGCGCTGTTCCGGGTCGCCAGCGGCGGGGAGATCGAGATGCGGGGCCAGCTCGCCGAGCAGGATCTCGCACAGGTCAAGGTCGGCGATACTGCCATGGTGCATCTGACGGGCCTGCCGCAGGCCTTCCCGGGTCGCGTGCGTCTCCTCGGAGCGATCATCGATCCGCAGACTCGGCTGGGTGAGATCCGCATCACTCTCAAGCCGGATCCGGCGCTGCGCCCTGGCGCCTTCGCCCGCGGGAGCGTGGCCGTCAGCAAGTCTCTGCACCCGGTCGTGCCGCAGACGGCCGTGTTGACCGATTCCAGCGGCACGTACGTCTTCGTTGTCGGCAGCGAAGGCCGCGCTGAGCGGCGTGCCATTCGAGTTGCCGATACTTCCGACGAAGGCGTGGTGGTCGCATCGGGGCTGAAGGGCACTGAGCGCGTCGTCACGACGGCAGGGGGCTTCCTGCATGACGGCGAGCCGGTGCAGGTTCTCACTCCCGCGCCGGCCGGGCAGCCGGCCTCCTGACCGGGGCGCACCCGATGAAGAACATCTCCGCGTGGGCCATTCGCCACCCGCTGCCCCCCGTGGTGCTGTTCGTCGTGCTGATGTTCATGGGATTCGTCAGCTTCGTACGACTGCCCATCACCGCCAATCCGGATGTCTCCTTTCCGGTGGTGCTGGTCTCCATCGTCCAACCGGGCGCCGCGCCGCAGGAGATGGAGACGCAGGTGCTGCAGAAGGTCGAGGGCAGCATCGCCGGTATCGGCAACATCGACAACATCACTTCCTGGACCATCGAGGGACAGGCGAACATCAATATCCAGTTCGAGATCGGCACGCCCATCGATCGTGCGGTCGCGGACGTGCGTGATGCCGTTGCGAAAGTGCGGCCGATGCTGCCACAGGGCATCCAGGAGCCGGTGGTGCAGCGCCTCAACACCGAAGGCGGCCCGATGGTCTACTACGGTGTCAGCTCCAGCACGCTTACGGAGGAGGAGCTGTCCTGGTTCGTGGATAACACGATCACGAAGAGGCTGCTGGGAGTTACGGGGGTCGCACAGGTGCAGCGCGGCGGCGGCGTGAATCGTGAGATCCGCGTGGAGCTCGACCCGGCACGCATGCAGGCGCTCGGCATCACCGCGGTGGAGGTCAACGAGCAGCTGCGTAACCTGAATCTCGACTCAGCCGGCGGGCGGGCCCAGCTCGGAGGCGGCGAGCAGGCGATCCGCGTGCTCGGCGGCGCGCGAACGGCCGCCGCTCTCGGCCAGGCCCAGATCGTTCTGTCCGGCGGTCGGTTCGCGCGTCTTTCCGATCTTGCCGAGGTGCGCGACAGCGTCGGCGAGATCCGCTCGATTGCCCGTCTCAATGGCCGGCCCGCAACGACTTTCCTCGTCTTCAAGGCCAAGGGCTACTCGGATGTCACGGTGGATGAGGGTATCCTCCAGGAGCTCGACAAAATCCGCGCCGAGAACCCGCAGGTGAAGATGTCTCAGATCTACACCAGCGTGGACTACACCAAGAACACCTACCACTCCGCCTTGAGCGCGCTGCTCGAAGGCTCGGCGCTGGCGGTGCTGGTCGTCTTCCTGTTCCTGCGCGACGGCCGCGCCACGCTGATCTCGGCCCTGGCGATTCCGCTCTCGGCCATCCCGACATTCGCCTTCATGCAATGGATGGGCTTCACCCTCAATTCGATCAGCCTCCTGGCGCTGTCGCTGGTCGCCGGCGTGCTGGTGGACGATGCCATCGTCGAGATCGAGAACATCGTGCGTCACATGCGCATGGGCAAACTCGGCTTCCAGGCGGCGCTCGATGCAGCCGATCAGATCGGGCTGGCGGTCGTGGCGACCTCCGCGACCATTGTGGCGGTGTTCCTGCCGGTGAGCTTCATGGGTGGACTCACCGGTCAGTATTTCAAGCAGTTCGGTCTCACCGTCGCCGCGGCGGTCTTCTTCTCTCTGCTCGTCGCGCGGCTGATCACCCCGGTGCTCGCCGCGTACACGTTGAAATCGGACGGAGTCCCCCGGCACACCGACGGGCCGATCATGGAGTGGTACCAGAGGGTCCTGCGCTGGTGCGCAGTCCATCGATGGAAGACCGTAATGGCCGGCGCGGCGTTCTTCATCCTCTCGATCGTCGGCGTGGCGCTGGTTCCCTTCTCCTTCATCCCGGAGGCGGACATCAATTTCTCCTCGCTGACGCTGGAGTTGCCTCCGGGGGTGCAGCTCGAGGAAACCTCCACGGTCGCCGCCGCCGCCTACCGGCTCATCGCGCGCGAGCCCGTCGTAAAGGACGTCGTCGAGTCGATCGGCTCGAACGACGAAGGCGTCCGCCAGGCCGAGCTCGACATCGCGCTCGTGCCGTCCCAGGACCGCTCGATCACGCAGCGCGAGTGGGAGGATCAGATGCTGCAGAAGCTGAAGGTCATTCCCGACGCCCAGGTGCACTTCCAGCGCAATGGCAACGGACGCGATGTCAACCTCTACATCACCGGCGATGATCCGCAGCTGACGTACGACACCGCCCGCCGGGTCGTCGATGAGATGAGCAAGCTGCCGTTCGTGCGAGACGCGCGCATCAACAACGACTTGCCACGGCCGGAGATCCTGATCCATCCGCACCTGGATCTGGCCTCGCAGCTCGGCGTCACGGTCGAAAGCATCAGCGAGACGATCCGTATCGCAACCCTCGGGGACCTGGATCAGAACAGCGCCAAGTTCTCCCTCAGCGACCGGCAGGTGCCGATCCGCGTCAGCCTGCTGGAAGACAGCCGCAAGAGTCTCTCGACGCTGGAAAACCTTCCGGTGCCGACCTCCTCCGGCGGTGCGGTGCCGCTCAAGGCCGTGGCCGACATCAGCTTCGGTGAAGGCCCCACGCGTGTGCGTCGCTACAACCAGAGCCGCCGGATGTTCATCGATGCGGACCTGAAGGGCGCGGAGCTCGGACCGGCGATGAAGGCCATCAAGAACCTGCCGACCCTCAAGCATCTGCCCCAGGGCGTGCACCTGGTCGACGTCGGCGATGCGAAGTTCATGAACGAGCTGGTCGTCAACTTCGAGATCGCCATGGCGACCGGCATCCTCATGGTATTCGCGGTGCTGGTGTTGCTGTTCGCGCGGGTGCTGCAGCCGATCACGATTCTCTCCTCGCTGCCGCTGTCGATCGGGGGCGCCCTCGTGGCCCTGGTCGTCACGCGCCACTCGGTCTCCCTCGGGGTGATGATCGGCGCCCTGATGCTCATGGGCATCGTCGGCAAGAACTCGATCCTGCTGGTGGACTTTGCCATCGAGGAGATGCGCGCCGGCAAGGATCGGCTCACGGCGATCCTCGAGGCCGGCCACAAGCGCGCGCGCCCGATCGTGATGACGACGGTGGCGATGATCGCCGGCATGCTTCCGGTGGCCGTCGGCCTGGGCGGGGACACCGCTTTCCGTCAGCCGATGGCGATCGCCGTGATCGGAGGGCTCCTCACCTCGACCGCGCTGACCCTGGTGATCGTGCCCGCCGTGTTCACGCTGATCGACGACATCGAGCGCTGGCTGGCGCCCAAGCTCGGGCGGGTGCTGACGACCCACTCGCCGGCCGAAGCGGCCACGCGCCCGCATCCGGTAAGCTAAGGCGGAATGCTCACAAAGGTTTCGCCCGACAAGCCGAGTGGATCAACTGCCGAGTCCGAGCTTGCGCCCCAGCGCTCCGCCTGGTGGGTGCGAGTGCTGGCCGGTCTGCCGCTGCCCCTCCTCTACGGCTTTGCCTCGGCCATCGGCTGGCTCGCCTATCGGCTGGTCTCATACCGCAAGGAGCTGGTGCACCGCAATCTGGCCCTCGCCTTTCCGGAGATGGACGAGCGGGCCTTGCAGCGGATCATGCGCGATTACTATGCCGGGTTTGCGCAGATGCTCGTGGAGGTCATCAAATCCGCGAAGATGCCCGCGGAGGAGATGCGCCGTCGCGTGCGGATCCGCAACCTCGAGCAGCCACTCGAGCTGCTCGGCCAGGGCAAGTCGGTCCTCCTCGCAGCCGCGCACCAGTGCAACTGGGAGTGGATGCTCCTCGGACTGTCGCTGCAGCTGGGTCATCCCCTGGATGCGGCCTACAAGCCTCTGGTGAACCCCTGGGCCGAGCGGGAGATGAAGAAGGTCCGCGGCCGCTTCGGGAGCCGGCTCGTGCCAGCCAAGGAGCTGCTGCCCGACATGATCCGCCGGCGCCGCATCGTCCGGGGGATCGCCATGGTGGCCGACCAGGAGCCGACCACCAGCGAGCACAAGCACTGGACTCGCTTTCTGAACCGCGACACCGCTTTCTACATGGGACCGGAGGAGATCTCGCGCGCCACGCGCCTGCCGGTGTTCTTCATCGCCATGAGCCGGGTTGCTCGCGGGTTCTACGAGATGGAGTTCGAGCTGCTGGCGCTGCCCGAGGAGCGCCTGCGGCCGGGAGAGCTGACCGAGCGCTACGCCCGGCGTGTCGAGCAGCAGATCCGGGCCGCCCCACCCGATTGGCCCTGGTCACACAAGCGCTGGAAGCTCAAGCGCTCGATGTACGGAAAAGGCTCCTCCGTCAGCCGCCCCGGGATCTGACGGCACTTAGCTTTTGCGAGCGTTCTCGGCGAGCCGCAGCTCGCGCGGCAGCGCGAAGAGCACGTGCTCCTCGCGCCCGAGAATTTCCTGCGGCTTCTCGGCGCCCCACGTGTGCAAACGCTCCACGACCTGTTGAACGCTGGTCTCGGGAGCGGATGCGCCGGCCGTGACACCGATCGCGTGTTTGCCTGTGAACCACCCGCGCTGCATGTCATCGGGCCCATCGACGAGATAGCCGGGTATGCCGGCACGGTCGGCCAGCTCCCGCAGCCGGTTGGAGTTGGAGCTGGTGCGCGAGCCCACCACGACCAGAACGTCACACTTCTCCAGCAGCTTCTTCACGGCGTCCTGCCGGTTCTGCGTCGCATAGCAGATGTCCTCCTTGCGAGGTGTGGCCAGCTCGGGGAAGCGCCGGCGCAGCGCATCGACGATCTCGGCGGTGTCGTCCACGGACAACGTCGTCTGAGTGACGAATGCCAGGCTCGAGGGATCGCGAGCCCGCAGTCTGTCCACGTCGCTCACGCTCTGGATCAGGTGAATGGCTCCGCCGGAGGAGGTGTCGAATCGGCCCATGGTTCCTTCGACCTCCGGATGGCCGGCGTGCCCGATCAACAGCACATCGCGTCCTTCCCGCGCATAACGCTGCACCTCCATGTGAACCTTGGTGACGAGCGGACACGTCGCATCGAACACGGTGAGCCCGCGGGCCCTGGCCGCATTCTCGACCGCCGTGGAGACCCCGTGAGCCGAGAAGATGACCGTGCCACCGGAGGGCACTTCGCTCAGCTCTTCGACGAATACCGCCCCCAGCGCGCGCAGGCGATCCACCACGTGCACATTGTGCACGACTTCGTGGCGCACGTAGATCGGCGGCCCGAACAGCTCGATCGCGCGCTCGACGATATCGATCGCCCGATCGACACCGGCGCAGAATCCGCGTGGATTGGCCAGAAAGATCTTCATTTACGAACCCTCCTGCCGCGACTTTCACGCCAGGCATCCAGCAGCAGCAATGCGGCCCCGACGGTGATGGCCGAATCGGCCAGGTTGAATGCCGGAAAATAGGCCGCGTTCCAGTGCGCGTGGATGAAATCCACGACATGACCGATGCGCAGGCGGTCGATGACGTTGCCGAGCGCCCCCGCAAGGATGAGCGCCAGACTGCAGCTCAGGAGTGCCTGCGTACGGCCATTGAGCCTGCGCAACCACACGAAGATGGCCGCGCCCACGATGAAGGCCAGCGCGACGAACACCCACCGCTGCCAGCCCGAGGCCGTCGAGAGGAAGCTGAAGGCCGCGCCTGTGTTGTACATGAGCGTGATATCCAGCACCGGCAGGACGACATGCGGCTCGTAAAGCGCGAAGTGATGCACGATCCAGGCCTTCGAGAGCTGGTCGAGCACGATGACGACGGCGCTCAGCGGCAGCCAGATCCAGCCACTGGCGCTGGACATCGTCCCAGCGGCAAGCTCACCCGCGGGTGAGCCCGGACTCGTGCTCGCAGTCGACTCGCTCATCGGACGGCCTGGCTCGCTCATACCAATCGCCGTACCTCGCCCGGCTCCTCGAGGTTCGAGACGCAGCGGGCACAAATCGATGGATGCGCGGGATTGGACCCCACGTCCGGCCGCAGGTGCCAGCAGCGGATGCACTTGACGGCCGTCTCCGGTTTCACGGCAAACGAGACTCGCGGCGGCAAGGTGCCGTGCAGGGGACCATGGGTTGTCGGCACCGAGCCTTCCGGAAGGTGGGCGAGCTCATGCAGCCGCGCTTCGGATGTAATCAGCAGGAAACGCAGCTCGCTGCCGAGCACATTGAAGCGGGCGAAGTCCGCCGGCTCGGAATAGATGTCCACGCGGGCATCCAGCGAGGACCCGATCGAGCCCTCGTTGCGTAACTTCTCCAGCTCGCGGGTGATGTCGCCTCGCAGGTGAATCAGGGCCGGCCAGTCGATGGAGTCGGGCGTCAGCTCCGGAAGAGCGTGCCAGGTGGTCAGAAACACCGAATCGGCGCGTGTGCCCGGCAGGAAGCGCCAGATCTCCTCGGCGGTGAATGACAGTACCGGCGCGAGCCAGCGCACCATGGCTTCTGCGATGTGATACATCGCCGTCTGCGCCGAGCGCCGCGCGCGGCTGTTCGCCGGCAGTGTGTACAGCCGGTCCTTGAGCACATCCAGATAGAAGCCCCCCATGTCCACGATGCAGAAGTTGTGCACCTTCTGGTAGATCACATGGAAGGTGTACTCCCGGTAGGTCTCGATGATCTGCGCCTGC
>DASTDD010000163.1:0-19522 GCA_035710545.1 Steroidobacteraceae bacterium | reverse complement strand
TCGCGACTCGATTACGGATCGATGACAGTCAGGTCGTGAGCTTCGAGGACCGGGCTCAGGGCCCCTGCCGCACCCGCCTGCAGGCCCTGGGCGACTTCGTGATCCGGCGCAAGGACGGCGTACCCTCCTACCAACTCGCGGTTGTCGTGGACGACGCGGATCAACACGTCACTCACGTCGTACGCGGCGCCGACCTCCTGGAAAGCACTCCCTGGCAGATCGTGCTGCAGGATGCGCTGGGGCTCGACCATCCCCGCTACGCCCATCTGCCGCTGGTCGTGGAGGCCGGCCGGGACAAACTCTCGAAGTCGCGTCGCTCGGTTGCCGTGGATGCGGCCGCGGCCGGATCCCAGGTTGCCCTGGCGCTGCGCCTTCTCAAGCACCCGCCCCCTCCCGAGCTCGACCATGCTGGCCCAGGCAGGCTCCTCGAATGGGCCGTGGGCAGCTGGAATCTGGACGCATTCCACGGCTTGCGCACCGTTCCGGCGCCGGCTCACCTCGCTCAGCGGTCCGCGCCCCGCTCTGAATAGAGTTGGGTTTGCCGCAACAATGGACTAAGGTAGCCGTGGTACCGATCCTGACGCCCTGGGGACTGGGAACGTCCCGCACAGACATGAGGGCTTAAGCGATGAGCGAAGCGCGGACAATCAAGAAGTACCCCAACAGACGGTTGTACGACACCGTGGAGAGCCGCTACATCACGCTCTCCGACATACGCAAGTTGGTGGTCGATCGCATCGACTTCGTGGTCATGGACAAGAAGACACAGGAAGACATCACCCGCTCGATCCTGCTGCAGGTCATCGCCGAGCAGGAGCAGAACGGCGAGCCGCTGCTGAACCGGGATTTCCTGGCCCAGATCATTCGTTCCTACGGGGGGGCGATGCAGGCAACCATCGGCAGTCATCTCGAGCAGAGCCTGCGGATGTTTGCGAGTCAGCCGCGCGAGTCGCGCGTGCGCAGCGCGGGAGACCAGATGCCGGGAGTCCAGCCGGTCCACCACGACTGAGGCGGTCGGCAGCGAAGTCATGGGGGCGGCACGAGCGGCCCCGGGGTGCACGGGTCGTCGAAAACCCGGCGGGGCATGCGCCGGGGGAGTGTTTTGTTGCCCGCGCCTCGCCATACCGCGAGACCGGAGCAGCACGCCGCGCCCTGCTAGGCCGCGTCCACATCCCGCATCGACAGACGGATGCGACCCTGGCGGTCCACCTCGAGCACCTTCACCCGGATCACATCACCTTCCTTGAGCTTGTCGCTCACGCGCTCGACGCGCTCGTTGGAGATCTGCGAGATGTGCACGAGTCCGTCCCGGCCGGGCAGGATCGTGACGAAGGCGCCGAAGTCCATGAGCCGGGCGACCTTGCCCTCGTAGATGCGGCCGACTTCGACATCGGCGGTGATCAGCTCGATGCGACGCTGCGCCTCGCGGCCGGCGGTACCGTTGACGGAGGCAATCTTCACCGTGCCATCGTTCTCGATGTCGATGGTCGTACCGGTCTCCTCGGTGATCTGGCGGATCACCGCGCCGCCTTTGCCGATGACGTCACGGATCTTCTCCGGATCGATCTTCAGCGTGATGATCGAGGGTGCCCATTCGGACATCTTGGCGCGCGGCTCGCGGATGACCTTGTTCATCTCGCCGAGGATGTGCAGCCGGCCCTCGCGGGCCTGGTCGAGCGCGATGCGCATGATCTCGGGGGTCACGCCCTCGACCTTGATGTCCATCTGCAGCGCCGTGACGCCGTCGCGCGTGCCGGCCACCTTGAAATCCATATCACCGAGATGATCCTCGTCGCCGAGGATATCGGTGAGCACCTTGAAGCGGCTGCCCTCGAGGACCAGGCCCATGGCGACGCCGGCCACCGGCGCCTTGATGGGCACGCCGGCATCCATGAGCGACAGTGCCGTGCCACACACGCTCGCCATGGAGCTCGAGCCGTTCGATTCGAGAATTTCCGACACGACACGAATCACGTAGGGAAACGTTGCCATGTCCGGCATGACGGCGTGCACGCCGCGGCGTGCCAGGTTGCCATGGCCGATCTCGCGCCGCTTGGGCGAGCCCATCATGCCGGTCTCGCCCACCGAGAACGGCGGGAAGTTGTAATGCAGCATGAACGGCTCGCGGCGCTCCCCTTCGAGTCCGTCGATGATCTGGGCATCGCGTGTAGTGCCGAGCGTCGTCACCACCAATGCCTGGGTCTCGCCGCGGGTAAACAGTGCCGAGCCGTGCGTGCGTGGCAACACGCCCACCTTGATGCTGATGGGACGAACGGTGCGGGCATCGCGACCGTCGATTCGCGGCTCGCCGTTCAGAATCCGCTGCCGGACGATGTTGCTTTCGAGCTTGAAGAGGACCGTCTCGACCTGCTCGGAGGTCCACTTCGGGCTGTCACCGCCGGTGAGCGTCGCGAGGGTCTGTGACTTGATCTCCGCAAGGCGCGCGTGGCGCTGTTGCTTCTCGGTGATCGAATAGGCCTGCGCAAGGGCCGCCTGCGCATGCAAGGCCACGGCGCTGCCCAGGTCTGCATGCTCGGCCGCCGGCTCCCACGTCCAGCGCGGCTTGCCCGCCTCGGCGGCCAGCTCGCGTATGGCACGGATGGCCACCTGCATCTGCTCGTGCCCGAACACGACCGACCCGAGCATCACCTCCTCGGACAGCCCTTTGGCTTCGGACTCGACCATCAGGACCGCCTGCTCCGTGCCGGCGACCACCAGATGCAACAGGGACTCGGCCAGCTCGGGTGCCGACGGATTGAGCAGATACTTGCCGTCCTTCCAGCCGACGCGCGCTGCGCCGATCGGCCCGTTGAACGGGATGCCCGAGAGCGCCAGCGCCGCGGAGGCACCCAGCAGCGAGGGAATGTCCGGATCGATCTCCGGATCCACCGATACGACGGTGGCGACGACCTGCACGTCGTTGAAAAACCCGTCGGGGAAGAGCGGCCGGATCGGGCGGTCGATGAGGCGGGAGGTCAGTGTCTCCTTCTCGGTGGGTCGGCCCTCACGCTTGAAGAATCCGCCCGGGATGCGTCCCGCGGCGTAGGTCTTCTCGACGTAATTGACGGTCAGCGGGAAGAAATCCCTGCCGGCCCTGGCTGTGCGCTCGGCGCACGCGGTGACCAGAACGATCGTGTCGCCCATCGAGACGCGCACGGCTCCTTCTGCCTGACGGGCCATCTCGCCGGTCTCGATCGTGACGTTGTGGGGACCATATGGAAAGGACTTGCTGACGACGCTCAAACTTCAATCCTCGAATCGGAAGTGGGTACGCGAGACCACGCGGGCCGCTCGCCTGGCGACGGCGGTCCTCATGCTCCGTGGAAAGTGGCCGGGGGCCTCGAGGGCAAAAGGGCTCGACGCACGCGTCTCACCTTTTGCCGCTCACCATCAGCGGCGAAGGCCCAGGCGCTCGACGAGTTCCTGGTACTTCTGGGGCTGGGTGGATTTCAGATAGTCGAGCAGCTTGCGTCTTTGATTGACGAGCTTCACCAGCCCCCGCCGGGACGAGTGATCACGCTTGTGCGCGGTAAAGTGCTCCCCCAGTCCGTTGATCCGCTCCGACAGAAGCGCGACCTGTACTTCGGGGGAACCGGTATCCGTCGCATCGCGGCGGAACTGCGCGACGATCCCGCCCTTTCTCTCACTGGTTAACGCCATTGCGCACTACACCTAAATACTTGTCCCGAGAGCCCTTTTGGCAAGCCGTAAATTCTACCCGGTGAGCCGCCCCGGCCACAAGTTCAACCGGGTCGCTGGCAGTGGTTCCGGCACGTCCCGCGCCCGTGACCCGGCGCGGAACGCACAACTTCAGGTCAAACGCGAACTGAACTGCTGCCTGGCGCTGCGGAACCGGATACTCTAGCGACAGTCCAATGATGGACGGGCCCCCAAAAAGCGGAGGTCACCATGCTCAGAACGATCCTCATCTGTACCCTGGTCTCGGCATCCTTGCTCGGCTGCGCTACCAGCCCGAATCCGCGTACCGCTTCGGCCAAGGATGCGGCGCTGCGCCCGAACTGCATCCGGGATACGGGCTCGCGCTTGCCGGCAAATCCGCCGGGATGCCAGAACGTCGCCGGCCGGAGTTACTCGCAGGACGACATCGATCGCACGGGACAGACCGACGCGGCGAATGCCCTGCGGATGCTTGATCCCTCGGTCACGGTCCATCACTGAGGGAGTCGCTGCGGACTGAGTTGATCGGTCGCGCGCGGCGCCGAAACGCGCCGGCCCGGATCGCACCAGGGGAGAAGCATGTCCCGAAACCTGTTGATCGTGGCCGCGCTCGCCGCGGCCCTGGTCTGTGGATGCTCCAACGGCTGGCCCCATACGCATCATCTTGCTCAGCCCAAAACTGCGGGTGCGACCTGCACTCCGAGCGGAACGCATATTTCCAGGCAAGGCTGCGCTTCGGCTCAGCCGATCTCGAGCACGAGCCAGAGCGAGTATGACCGCGACGGCCTCGGCGCAGGCGGCGCGCCCATGCAACCCCCGGGCAACCTGAATTCGCCGCGTTGAGTTGATCGGCGAGCGGGCGCGCATCAATCCGCCCTGAGCAGTCGCCTGGGGCTGAGACGGCCGTCCGCGCCGAGCTCGCCCAGCCCCATGAAGAGGCCCTCGCCGTCGTACAGCCTTCTGCGTCCCGGAGGCTCGTGAGACTCCATTGCCAGGCTCTGGCCATGTCGGATGCTGACGGCGTGCGCGCTCTGCAGATGAACCGCGGGCAGATGTTGCAAGGGAGCGTCCGGCGGCTGGATCGTTGGCTGAGCGCCGGCCTCACGTGCCGTGGCAATCGATTCCAACGTCTCCATGGGGGCCGCCACGAACGGTTCCACGTAGAGACGACGCAGAGATGAGACGTGACCACATGTGCCCAGGGATACGGCAATGTCCTCGGCGAGGGTGCGCACGTACGTGCCCTTCGAGCACAACGCCTCCAGCTCGAGGGAGCCGGCAGTGCTCGTCACGAGGCGCAACTCGAAGATCTCGATCGCGCGCGGCTCCCGCGCGACCTCGATGCCCGAGCGGGCGAGCCTGTAGAGAGGCTGCCCGCCACGCTTGAGGGCGGAGTACATCGGCGGGACCTGCATGAGCTGACCGTGGAATCGCTGCAGTACCGCCTGCAGTTGTTGCGCATCGAGCGCCGGCACGGGCAGCGACTCGACAACAGCTCCCTCGAGATCGCCGGTGGCTGTGCGCGTGCCCAAACTCACCGTGAAGCGATACAGCTTGCGCCCGGAGAGGATCTCCCCGGCGATCTTGGTCGCTTCCCCCAGGCAGATCGGCAGCATGCCGGTTGCCAGCGGATCCAGACTGCCGACATGCCCCGCCTTGGCCGCGCCGACCAGGCGGCGCACCCGCTGGAGGGCCGCGTTGGAGGAAAGGCCCGAGGGCTTATCCAGCAGCAGGATGCCGCTGGTCACACGGACTCGTCGTTGGCGGCCTCGTCTTCGGGGCCCCGGCCGGGCGGGCTCTGCACGCGTCCCTCCTCATCGTGCGTCGCCCGGTCGTGTTGGACCGCGCGGTCGATGAGACCCGTCAAATGAGCGGCGCGATCGACCGTGTCGTCGAAGACAAACTCGAGTTTCGGAGCGTGACGCAGATGCAGACGCCGCCCGACCTCGCCGCGCAGGAACCCGCCCGCGTGAGTCAGGCCGATCCGCACTTCCTCGGGGGGCATTCGCGAGGCGAATGGCGTGAAATAGACCCGCGCGCCACCCATGTCAGCCGACATGTTGACGGCGGTGATGGTCACGCTGCCGACTCTCGGATCCTTCACTTCACGCGCGATGACCTCCGAGAGCACGCGCTGGATCTCTGCCTCGATCCGCCGCCGGCGCTGGGGCTCCTGCGTCACTGCAGCGTCCGGGCCACTTCCACCCTGGAGAAGCATTCGATCTGGTCGCCCACGCGCACGTCCTGATAGTTCTTCACGCCGATACCGCATTCCGTGCCCGCCCTGACCTCGCCCACATCGTCCTTGAAGCGGCGCAGCGACTCGAGCGCACCCTCGAAAATCACCACGTTGTCGCGCAGCACGCGAATTGGATTGTTGCGCCGGACAACACCTTCCGTGACCAGGCAGCCGGCGACCACGCCGAACTTGCTGGAGCGGAACACCTCGCGCACCTGGGCCACACCGATGATCGATTCCTTGATCTCCGGCTGCAGCATGCCGGACATCATCTGTTTCACATCATCGATGGCCTCGTAGATGATGCTGTAGTAACGCACGGAGACCCCGGTCTCCTTCAGCGCATCGCGCGCTGCCGCATCGGCGCGCACGTTGAACCCGATGATCAGTGCCTTCGAGGCGGCCGCGAGCTGCACGTCGGAGACGGTGATTCCGCCCAGTCCGCTGCCGAGCACCTTGACCTGCACTTCCTCGGTGGAGAGCTTGGCCAGAGCCTCGCGCAACGCCTCGGAGCTGCCCTGAACGTCAGCCTTGATGAGCACCGACACGACACCCGCTTTCGCCTCGCCCATCTGCGAGAACACGTCCTCGGCCCGCGTCGCCTGCCGCGCGAGCTTCACGTCGCGGAACTTGCCCTGTCGGTACAGGGCGACCTCGCGCGCCTTGCGCTCGCTTTCGATCACCAGCAGATCGTCACCGGCATTGGGAGGACTGGCCAGCCCGAGCACGACGACCGGCATCGAAGGCGCCGCCTCCTGCACCGCCTGACCGGTCTCATCAAACATGGCGCGGACGCGTCCGAACTCGGTGCCCGCCAGAATCGGGTCGCCCATGCGCAGCGTGCCGCGCTTGACCAGCACCGTGGCGACCGCGCCGCGGCCCTTCTCGACGCTCGACTCGATCACCACGCCGGAGGCCAGGCCCGTGCGCGGCGCGCGCAGCTCGAGAACCTCGGCCTGCAGCAGGATCGCATCCAGGAGGTCGTCAATTCCCGCGCCCGTGCGGGCCGAAACGTTCACGAAGATATTCTGACCACCCCACTCCTCGGGAATGACCTCCTGCTTGGCGAGCTCGGTGCGCACCCTGTCCGGATCGGCATCGCTCTTGTCGATCTTGTTCACCGCGACGACGATAGGGACTCCCGCCGCGCGCGCGTGTTGGATCGCCTCGATCGTCTGCGGCATGACCCCGTCGTCCGCGGCGACAACGAGCACGACAACGTCTGTGGCCTTCGCACCGCGCGCTCTCATGGCGGTGAAGGCCGCATGACCCGGCGTGTCCAGGAATGTGATCACGCCCTTGGGCGTCTCGACATGGTAGGCGCCGATGTGCTGGGTAATGCCACCCGCTTCGCCCGCCGCAACCTTGGTGCTGCGAATGTAGTCCAGGAGCGAGGTCTTGCCGTGGTCAACGTGACCCATCACGGTGACGACGGGAGGCCGTGGCTCGGTGCTGCTCTCCGGGCCGGCCACTCCTTGCAAGTCCTCCTCGATCTGATTTTCTTTCAATACCTTCGGGGTGTGCCCCATCTCCTCGACCACCAGCACGGCGGTGTCCTGGTCGATGGGCTGGTTGATGGTCGCCATGACCCCGATGTTCATCAACACCTTGATGACTTCATTGGCCTTCACAGCCATTCGCTGCGCAAGCTCCGCCACCGTAACGGTCTCCCCGATGCTCACTTCGCGCACCACGGGCGCGGTAGGCATCTCGAAGGCATGCCGCCCTTCGGCGGCCGCAGGCAGCGGGCGTGACTTCGTGCGTCGCTTTTTCTTGTACCGCGAGCTCACATCGCCGGCGACGTGAAGCTCCTGTCGTCCGTAGCGCGTCGAGCCTCGATCATCCGTAGCCGGAGCAGGAGCAGCTGCAGCCCCTGCAGGCCGCTCGCGAGACTGCGCAGCCGGAGTGGGGACTGCCGCCGCAGCAGCCGGCGCGGGCGGCGTGGCGGCGGCGCGCACCTTTTCGCGCGGTGCTTCGGCCCGTCGCTCCTGCTGCTGTACCTGTTCCTCGCGCTCCCGTTCGCGCCGCTCGGCGTCCTCACGGGCACGCTGCTCGGCAACACGGCGCGCGTCTTCCTGAGCTTTCTTCCGCGCCTGCTCCTCTTCCGCACGCCGACGGTTCTCGCTCTCGAGGCGCTCGCGCTCGCGGCGCTCGTGCTCTACGCGCTCGCTCTCGCGCCGCGCCGCCTCCTCGGCCTCGCGGCGCTTCTGGTCGATCTCGTCCTGTTGCTGGCGCGCCTGCTCCTCGAGGACATCCCGCTTGATATAGGTGCGCTGACGGCGCACCTCGACGTTGACGGTGCGTGCTCGTCCCTGTGCGCTGGCCAGCTTGAGCTCACTCTGCGTCTTGCGGCGCAGCGTGATCTTGCGCGGCGCGGCATCACCGCCATCACCGCTTCCGTGGCTGCGCCGCAGGTGCGTGAGCAACTCCAGCTTGGCATCGTCGCTGATGCGCGCATCCGGCCCGTCGACCTTGATTCCGGCCTGATCGAGCTGCACCAGCAGCCGATCCACGGGGACCTTCAGCACCTCAGCAAACTGGGAAACCGTTACTTCTGCCATAGATGGATCCTATGCCTGCCTCAATGGCCCGTCTCGAACCAGGGGGCGCGTGCAGTCATGATCAGCTTGCCGGCCTCTTCCGCTGCGAGCCCATCGATGTCCGAGAGGTCATCCACGGACTGCTCCGCGAGATCCTCGCGCGTGCGCACTCCGCGGCGCGCCAGCGCGAGAGCCAGATCGGGACTCATTCCCTCGAGCAGCAGCAGGTCATCGGCCGGCATCGACTGATCGAGGCTCTCCTCGCTGGCGATGGCCTGGGTCAGCAGCACGTCGCGGGCGCGATTGCGCAGCTCCTTCACGATGTCCTCGTCGAACTCCTCGATGGCCGCGAGCTCCGCCTGCGGCACGTAGGCGATCTCCTCGATCGTCGAGAAGCCTTCCTGGGCGAGAATCGTCGCCACATCCTCGTCCACGTCGAGCTGGCGCATGAAGTTCTGGACCAGCTCCTTCGCCTCGGTCTCGCTCTTGGCCTCCGCATCGGACTCCGTCATCACGTTCAGATCCCAGCCGGTGAGCTGGCTCGCGAGGCGAATGTTCTGACCGCCGCGGCCGATCGCCTGCGAGAGCTTCTCCTCGGTGACCGCGATATCCATGCTGTGCGAGTCCTCGTCCACGACGATGGACATGACCTCGGCGGGCGACATCGCGTTGATGACGAACTGCGCCGGATTCTCGTCGTGGGGAATGATGTCCACCCGCTCGCCGGCGATCTCGTTCGAGACCGCCTGGACGCGCGAGCCACGCATGCCGACGCAGGCGCCCACCGGATCGATGCGCGGATCGTTGCTGCGCACCGCGATCTTGGCCCGCACACCCGCATCCCGCGCGGCGCCCAGGATCTGGATCAGGCCCTGGCCCACCTCCGGCACTTCGAGCTTGAACAGCTCGATCAGGAACTCGGGCGCCGTGCGCGTCAGGAACAGCTGCGGACCCCGCGGCTCGGAGCGCACCTCCTTGAGGAAGGCCTTGATACGGTCCTGCGGCTTCACCTGCTCGCGCGGGATCATGTCGGTGCGCGGCACGAAGCCTTCGGCATTGCTGCCGAGGTCAACATAGATCCCATTGCGATCGACCCGCTTCACGACACCGCTGACGAGCTGGCCGACGCGATCGCGATAGGCGTCCACGACCTGGGCCCGCTCGGCCTCGCGGACTTTCTGCACGATGACCTGCTTGGCCTGCTGGGCGGCGATGCGTCCGAAAGCCACCGACTCCATGGGCTGCTCGACAAAGCCGCCCACCTCGACCGCCGGGTCGATGTCGTGACCGTCCTCCAGGCGCAGCTCGCGCTCGGGGACCTCGAGCTCCTTGGAATCGTCGGCGAAGATCTTCCAGCGGCGGAAAGTCTCGTAGTCGCCGCTCTTGCGGTCGATTGCCACACGGACGTCCCATTCCTCGCCGTGTTTCTTGCGGGTGGCGGATGCAAGCGCGGCTTCGAGCGCCTCGAATATGACTTCCTTGTCCACGCCCTTCTCGTTGGAGACGGCATCGACCACCATCAGAATCTCTTTGTTCACGCCTTCGATCCTCTTCGGGCCCCAGCCCCAGCTTCACGGCCTTGCGGCCCTCTTTCACGCGCAGCCAGCTCGCGGTCCGGTGGCGCGCGGCCCCCGGGCCACTATGCCGCCAGTCTCGCCCTGGCAATCTCCGCGAACGCAATCTCGACCTTCTGACTGTCCACTTCGAGCTCGATCCCCCGCCCGTTGACGGTCTGCAGCCGTCCCGTGTAGCGGCGGCGGCCCTGCCGCGGCTCCTTCAGCTCGATGAAAACCCGCGAGCCCACGAAGCGCTCGAAGTGCGCAGCCGTGCGCAGCACCCGGTCAAACCCCGGCGAGGACACCTCGAGCGTATACGCGGTCGGAATCGGGTCTTCGACATCGAGCAGGGCGGCGACCTCACGGCTCACCCGCTCGCAGTCCTCTATCCCAACTCCGCCGGGGCGGTCGATGAACAGGCGTATCTGCGCCCGGGAGCGCCCCGATGTCTGCTCGAGCTCGACCAGCTCGTAGCCCAGTCGAGCGAGCAGAGGCTCAATGAGGCCGATGAGCCGCTCACGCAAGATCACCGTCATCGCAACCACCCGCCGCCACGAACAAAAATGGGCCTTGAGGGCCCATCACCACGCTCCGCCACTGACCGCCCGCGCCGCCGGCGTCCCAGCTGCCCGCGGGCCATTTCAGCCCATAAAAAGCAAAAAGCCCCTCGGGGGGCTTTCAGGACAAGCTCTGCGGACGCGGGCACCGTCTGCTCGCCGCTCGAGCGCCGCAAGGCCCGGCGCCCGCCCCCACGGCCGAGGCCCGCGGGGGCGCGCATTCTACCCAAACCGGGCGGTCCGCGAAACCTGCCTGCGGACCGGATGTCGGGGCGGCTCGGTCGCCACCAGATTAGACTTGTATAGACAGGCGGTTCCGGACGTGTCAAGCTTCAGGCAGATCGAAGACGCGAGACTCCCACACCGTGCCGCAGCCCGCCGCCGCGACCGCCCGCTATCTGCAGGTCAAGCAGTACATCCTGAGACAAATCTCCGCAGGCCTGCTGCGCGCGGGCGAGCGGGTCCCGTCGGAGAACGAGCTGGTCCGCGAGCTGGATGTAGCCCGGATGACCGCCAATCGCGCCCTGCGGGAGCTGGCCTCCGATGGTGTCCTGCTGCGAGTGGCGGGTGTTGGTACCTTCGTGGCCGAACCCCGGGTGCACGCTCACCCGCTCGAGGTGCGCAACATCGCCGAGGAGATCCGCGCGCGCGGACACGAGTACTCGAGCCGAGTAGTCACACTCGGCCCGGTGGTCGCAGCTCGCGAGATCGCCGAGCGCTGCGGGGTAAGCACCGGTGCGCGCCTCGATCATTCCCTGCTGGTTCACTTCGAAGGCGGTGCGCCGCTGCAGGTGGAGGATCGCTACGTCAACCCGACGGTCGTCTCGGGCTATCTGCGCAATGACTTCGCGCGGACGACTCCCCATGAATTTCTCATGCGCGCGGCTCCGCTGCAGAGCGCCGAGCACACCGTGCGCGCCATCATTCCCGACGGCCGGATCCGCCGGATGCTGCGGCTGGATCCCGCGGATGCCTGCCTGCTGATCAGGCGCCGCACCTGGAGCGACAGTCAGGTCGCCAGCATCGCCGACCTCTATCACCCGGGTTCCCGCTACGAGCTGACGGGAGCCTTTCAGGCCCGCCTCTGAGCGCGGGCCGACTGCTACCTGGAGACGATCGATGTCAGACACCCCCGCCCGCCCATCGCTGCGCGCGCCGCGCGGGCCCAACCTGAGCTGCCGCACCTGGATTACCGAGGCCGCGCTGCGCATGCTGATGAACAATCTCGACCCGGAGGTCGCCGAGCGTCCCGCGGACCTCGTGGTCTACGGAGGGATCGGCAAGGCGGCGCGCAACTGGAAGTGTTTCGACCAGATCGTCGCGACCCTGCGCCGGCTCGGGCCGGAGGAGACGCTCCTCATCCAGTCCGGCAAGCCGGTCGGTGTCTTCCCGACCCACGCGGATGCGCCGCGGGTACTGATCGCCAACTCCAACCTCGTGGGGCGCTGGGCGGACTGGGAGCACTTCAACGAGCTCGATCGCAAGGGCCTGATGATGTTCGGGCAGATGACCGCCGGTTCCTGGATCTACATCGGCAGCCAGGGCATCGTGCAGGGTACCTACGAGACGTTCGCCGAGATGGGACGCCAGCACTTCGGCGGGCGCCTGGCGGGCAAGTGGATTCTCACCGCCGGCCTCGGCGGCATGGGTGGCGCCCAGCCGCTCGCCGCGACCCTGGCCGGGGCTTCGATGCTGGCCGTGGAGTGCCGCCCCGAGCGGATCGCGAAACGCCTGCAGACCCGCTACCTGGATGTCGAGGCGTCCAACCTCGACGAGGCGCTGGCCATCCTCGAGCGGTCGCACCGCGAGGGCCGTCCCATCTCCGTGGGAATGCTGGGCAATGCCTGCGAAGTGCTGCCCGAGATCCTGCGCCGCGGGATCCGGCCGGATGCCGTCACCGACCAGACCTCGGCGCACGACCCCGTGAACGGCTATCTGCCCCGCGGCTGGACACTCGAGCAGTGGGATCGCCTGCGCGCCGAGGACCCCAAGCGGGTCGCATCGGAGGCGCGCACGTCGATGGCGCGGCACGTCGAGGCGATGCTGGAATTCAAGCGCCAGGGCATTCCGGTGTTCGACTACGGCAACAACCTCAGACAGGTTGCTTACGACGAGGGTGTCCGGGATGCCTTCGCCTTCCCCGGGTTCGTGCCGGCGTACATCCGTCCGCTCTTCTGCCGCGGCATCGGGCCGTTTCGCTGGGCAGCTCTGTCGGGAGACCCGGAGGACATCTACCGTACGGACAGGAAGGTCAAGGAGCTCATGCCGAACGATGCTCATCTGCATCAGTGGCTCGACATGGCGCGCGAGCGAATCCAGTTCCAGGGCCTGCCGGCGCGCATCTGCTGGGTGGGCCTCGGCGACCGCCACCGTCTCGGGATGGCCTTCAACGAGATGGTCGCGCGGGGGGAGCTGCAGGCGCCCATCGTCATCGGCCGCGACCACCTGGACTCGGGCTCGGTCGCGAGCCCCAATCGCGAGACCGAGGCGATGCAGGACGGCTCGGATGCGGTCGCCGACTGGCCGCTGTTGAATGCGCTGCTCAACACGGCAAGCGGTGCGAGCTGGGTATCCATTCACCACGGCGGCGGTGTTGGGATGGGTTATTCCCAGCATGCGGGCGTCGTGATCGTTTGTGACGGAACGCCCGCCGCCGGCAGGCGCCTGGAGCGCGTTCTCTGGAACGATCCGGGAACCGGCGTCATGCGCCACGCGGATGCGGGCTACGAGACTGCCGTCGCCTGTGCCCGCGAGCATAAACTCAACCTGCCGTTCCTCGAATCCTGAAGAGGCCGCATGAGCGACGCGCTGAGACTCTGGCGAAACGCACACATTGCCACCTGCGACGAGGCGATGACCGTCATCGAGCGTGGCGCCTTGCTCACACGTGCAGAGCGCATCCAGTGGATCGGTCCGGAGCACGCGCTGCCTGCAGGGGATACACCCGATGAGATCCAGGATCTGGGCGGCGCCTGGATCACGCCGGGCCTGATCGATTGTCATTCCCACCTGGTATTCGCCGGCACCCGCGCGGGCGAATACGCCGAGCGGTTGCGGGGCCGCTCGTACGAGGAGATCGCTCGTGCAGGCGGTGGAATTCTCTCGACCATGCGTGCCGTGCGCGGCGCCTCGGAACAGCAGCTCTTCGATGAGAGTGCGCCGCGCCTGCGCGCCCTGCTGTCGGAAGGTGTGACCACGCTCGAGATCAAATCGGGGTACGGATTAACCCTGGAGGACGAGCGCAAGATGCTGCGCGTGGGCCGCGCACTCGGAAACGCCTTCCCGGTGACGGTGCGAACGACTCTCCTCGCCGCCCACACTCTGCCCCCGGAGTACCGGGGTCGGGCCGACGAATACATTCGCGTGATCTGCGAGGAGTGGCTGCCAGCGCTGCATTCGGAAGGACTGGTCGATGCGGTAGACGTCTTCTGCGAGACCATCGGCTTCGATCTGGCGCAGTCCGAGCGCTTGTTCAGCGCGGCGCGGACGCTCGGCGTGCCCGTCAAGATGCATGCGGAGCAACTCTCCAATCTGGGCGGAAGCCGCATGGCCGCGCGCTATGGCGCGCTGTCCTGCGATCACCTGGAATTCGCAACCGCAGCGGAGGCTGCGGCGCTCTCGGCCGCCGGAACCGTGGCGGTTCTGCTGCCAATCGCCTACTACTGCCTGGCAGGCGGGCACCGGCCGCCCATCGCGGCACTGCGCGCCGCCGGGACCGGCATGGCGGTCGCCAGCGATTGCAACCCGGGCTCGGCACCGGGCACCTCCCTGCTGCTGGCGATGAGCATGGCTACCCGACTGTTCGGCCTGACGGCGGAGGAGGCATTGGCGGGAGTGACGCGTCACGCGGCGCACGCACTGGGTGAACAGACCACTCGCGGCGTGCTGGCCACCGGGAAGGTGGCCGACTTCGTTGCCTGGAACGTGCGCTCGGTCGAGGAGCTCAGCTACTGGATCGGTTTCAACCCACGCCGCTGCGTGGTGCGTGCCGGTAGAATCGTGGCATGACCCGACACACCACTCTGGAGCTCGGCGCCCGGCCGCTCACTCTGACCGAGCTGCGGGAAATCTATCGCGATCCGATTCCGGTGAAGATTCACGAGCGCGCGCTGGTGGCTCTGAATGCGGCGCATGAGGCCACCAGCCGGCTCGCCGCCGCCGATGCGCCCGCATACGGAATCAACACCGGATTCGGTCTCCTCGCCCAGACCCGTATCCCGTCCTCGCAACGCGCTCTGCTGCAGAGAAACATCATCCTGTCCCACAGCGCCGGGGTTGGTCCGCTGCTCGAGGATTCCGTCGTGCGGCTGGTCATGGTGCTGAAGCTCGCCAGCCTGCTGCAGGGATTCTCGGGCGTCGGCGAGCCCCTGGCGCGTTTCCTGGAGAAGCTGATCAACTCAGGCCTTCACCCCTGTGTGCCCGCACAGGGCTCCGTCGGGGCCTCCGGAGACCTGGCGCCGCTCGCGCACCTTTCACTGGTCACCATCGGCCTGGGATCTCTGCGCCGCCACGGCGAGATCCGCCCGGCCGCCGAGGCCCTGGCGCAGCAGGGCATCATGCCGCTCGAGCTCGGCCCGAAGGAGGGTCTCGCTCTGCTGAACGGCACGCAGGTCTCGACGGCCCTCGCCCTCGCCGGCCTGTTCCAGCTGGAGGAATCGTTCGCGGCGGCGGTGGTGAGCGGTGCTCTGTCGGTCGATGCCTTGCAGGGCAGCGATGTACCCTTCGATCCCCGGATCCATGCACTGCGCGGTCACCCCGGTCAGGTCCAGCTCGCTCAGGCGTATCGCGAGCTGCTCGCCGGCAGCGCCATCCGCGAGTCCCATCGCACCTGCCAGCGGGTCCAGGATCCCTACTCGCTGCGCTGTCAGCCCCAGGTCATGGGCGCCTGCCTCGACCTGATCACGCAGAGCGCCGAGACGCTGCTCACCGAAGCGAACGCCGTCACCGACAATCCGCTGGTGTTCGCGGCAACCGGCGAGGTCCTGTCGGGAGGCAACTTCCACGCCGAGCCGGTGGCATTCGCCGCGGATATCCTCGCGCTTGCCTGTGCCGAGATCGGCTCGATCGCCGAGCGCCGGATTGCCCTGCTCGTCGATCCCAAGATGAGCGGCCTGCCGCCATTCCTCGCGCAGGACAGCGGTGTCAACTCCGGCTTCATGATGGCACAGGTCACCGCTGCGGCACTGGTTGCCGAGAATCGCATGCTCTGTCATCCCGCGAGTGTCGACAGCATCCCGACCTCTGCGAACCAGGAAGACCATGTCAGCATGGCAACCCATGGGGCACGTCGCCTTTTGAGCATGACGGCCAATCTCGAGCAAGTGATCGCGATCGAGCTCCTCGCCGCCTGTCAGGGGATTGATTTTCGCAGGCCGTTGCAGACCTCGGCCCCGCTGCTGAGGGCGTACGGCGCGCTGCGGACGCAAGTGCCGTTCGCGACCGAAGACAGGCTGCTCGCCGCAGACATCGAGGCCGCAGCCAAAGTCCTGCACACACCGGCCGTTCAGGCCCTCGCCGACTTCCTGCTGCCCAGCTTCTCCTGAGAGTGCGGCGCCCGCTCGCTGCGGCGCGCCCGCCGGCGCACCGGCGCCGAGCGAGCCGGGTGCCCCGAGCGGTCGGGGCGATCCTTCTGAGTGAGGCTCTGCTTCAGCACCTGCATGAGATCGATGATCTGCGCGCCCTCCCGGGGCTTGGAGGTGCGCGCGGGCCCGGTCAAGGTGTGCATCTCGTCCTTGCGGATCTTCTCGCGGATGCGGGCCATCAGGTCCTCACGGTAGGTATCGTGATACCGGGCCGGCTCCCAGGGCCCGCTCATCTCCTCGATCAGCTTCTGAGCCATCGAGAGCTCCGCGGCAGTCAGTCCGGCGGCGCGCGCACTCGGGCCCTCGAGGCCGAAGTCCGCCGGTGTGCGCAGCTCGTCCGCGAAACGCAGTGTGTTGAGTACGAGCAGGCTCTCCTGGGGTGAGACGACGGCCAGATGTTGCCGCGTTCGAACGACGACGGTTCCGATCGCGACCTTGCCGGTACGCTTGAGAACCTCCCGTAACAGCGCGTACACCTTCTGGCCACCCTTCTGGACGCCGATGTAATAGGGGGTTTCGTAGTACTCCGGGGCGATGGCGCCCGCCTCGGCGAAGCTTGCGATCTCGATGGTCTGCGACGCCTTCACATTCGCCCGGCGGAAGTCCTCATCGGAGAGCGCGACGTAGCGCCCCTTCTGGTACTGATAGCCGCGGACGATGTCCTTCCACTCCACCAGCTTGCCCGTGCGCTTGTTGTAACGCTGGTAGCCGACCGGCGAGAAATCCCGACGATCCAGATAGTCCAGGTCGATCGTGGCTGCGTGTGTCGCGGAATACAGCTCCACCGGAATGTAGACCAGACCGAACGAGATGGCGCCTTTCCAGAATGCCCTGGCCATGTTGGATACCTCGAGGTGAAGTGCTCGCAGCGACGCACAATCAACGCCGCATCCGGGGGCCGGTTCCGCTGTGCCTAGCGCAGCAGCCTGCGCAGCGAGGTCCCCGCCTCGGCGGCCCCCGGACCGATGATCACGTGGACCCAATCGGACGCAGCGAAAGCCACGCCACGGACGGCGAGAGACATCAGCGCGCCCCGGTCCACCGCAGTCGCATCCGCGATGTTGATGCGCAGCCGGCTGGCGGCCTCTTCCACCGCTCGTACGTTGGCGCGACCGCCAAGAGCCGCCAACAACTCGCTCAGCACCGCCGCAGGCACGGCGATCGAGGCAACCGACGGTGCCTGCGGATGCGATCGCGCAGCGCCGAGTGCGGCCTTGATTTCTCCGGCAACCAGATCGGCGTTCGTGCCTACGACCACCTGCAAGGCGTTGGCCGAGGGCCGCACCAGGCCCCGCGCGCCGAGCCGCATCAGGGCATTTCCGTCCACCGCCGCCTGGTCCACCACCACGAGGCGCAAGCGCGTCGTGCAAGCATCGAGCGAGGTGATGTTTGCTGCGCCGCCGAGGGCGGCGACGTAAGCCAGAGCCGTTTGCGCCGGCGGACTGCTTGCCTCGGCTTGCGCAACCGGCTCGCCCTCTTCACGGCCCGGCGTGCGCAGATTGAATCTCACGATCACCAGACGGAACAGCGTGTAGTACAGCGCGGCATACACCACCCCCACGGGCAGCAGCCACAACGGGTGAGTCGCCTTGCTGAAGTTGAGCACGTAGTCGAACAGGCCGGCTGAGAACCCGAAGCCGAGACGCACGTGCAGGGCGTTCATGATGACGAAGGCGATGCCTGTCAAGAGCGCGTGGACACCGTACAGTGCCGGGGCCAGGAACAGAAACGTGAACTCGATGGGTTCGGTCACGCCTGTCAGGATCGACGTCAGGGCGATCGATCCGAGCAGGCCTGCAACCGCCCGCCGCCGCTCGGGCCGCGCCGTGTGATACATCGCCAGGCAGGCGGCCGGCAGGCCGAACATCATGACCGGAAAGAATCCGGCCATGAACGCCCCCGCGGTGGGATCGCCGGCAAAGAACCGCTTCAGGTCGCCCGTCGTGCCGTTGTAGTCGCCCAGCAGAAACCAGGCGATGTTGTTGATGATGTGATGCAGCCCGGTGACGATGAGCACGCGGTTGAGCACTCCGTAGGCGAACAGCCCGAATGCCCCGGCGTGCAGCACGGCGCGGCTGAGAGCATCCATGGCACTCTCGAGGCTCTGCCATTCCCAGCCGAACACCGCCGCGAGCGCCAGGCCCGCGAAACCGCTGGCGATGGGCACGAAGCGCCGCCCGCCGAAGAAGGCCAGATAGCTGGGCAGGCGGATCTCGCTGTAGCGGTTGTACAGCGCGCCCGCGATGAGCCCGGAAAGAATGCCGGCCGGCACGCTCAGCTTGGCCAGCTCATGCGCCTTGTAGGCCGCGGCGGCCAGATCGCGGGCGGTGCCGGTGAGGCTCACGAGCGCCTCGGGCGGCACGGCGATCAGCACCTGGGCGCCGTTGGTGGTCACGAGATAGCCAACCGCGCTCGCCAGCCCGGCCGCACCATGATTCTCGCGCGCAAGCCCGACCGCCACGCCGATCGCGAACAGCAATCCGAGGTTCGCGAAAATGGCATCGCCGGCGGCGGCCATCGAGGGCAAGTTGAGCAGATCCGGCTGGCCCAGCCGCAACAGCAGGCCCGCAATGGGCAACACTGCGATCGGCAGCATGAGGGCGCCGCCGATGCGCTGCAGACTGGAGAGGAGTGGCTTCAGGGGGCAGCCTCCGGCGCACCCTCTGTCGAGTGCAGCTCAGGGATTCTTTCCCGCGCCAGCGCCCGGACGGCCGCTGCGCTCTCCTGCTCGAGGGCGGCGGCGGCCAGGGCCACACATTGATCCACCCGCAGACCTGCGATCAGGCTCTTCAGCGCAGGAATGACCGCAGGCACCATCGAGAGCTCGTTCACGCCCAGTCCGATCAGAATCGGCACGGCTGCTGCATCGGAAGCCAATCCCCCACAGACGGCGACGTGCCGCCCGTGCCGCGCCGCGCCCTCTGTGGTCGTCGCGATCAGACGCAGCACGGCGGGGTGCAGGCTGTCCAGGCGCGCCGCGAGATCGGGCTGCCCGCGGTCCATCGCGAGGGTGTACTGAGTCAGATCGTTCGTGCCGATCGACAGGAAATCGACCTCCCCCGCGATGCGTTCCGCCATCAGCGCCGAGGCGGGCGTCTCGATCATCGCGCCGAGCGGGATAGTCGGGTCCGCAGCGGCGGCTGTCAGCTCGCCCAGGAGGCGACGCACTGCACGGATCTCCTGCGGATCCGTGATCATGGGGAGCAGGATGCGGCACTGTCCCGACGGGCGGACCTGGAGAATCGCCTCCAGCTGCTGCCGCAGCAGATCCGGGCGCCACAGGCTGGTGCGGATTCCGCGCAGGCCGAGCGCCGGATTGTCCTCGTGCGGCAGAGGCAGGTAGGGAATCGGCTTGTCCCCGCCCACATCG
>DASTDD010000162.1:0-4274 GCA_035710545.1 Steroidobacteraceae bacterium | reverse complement strand
TGCACCGGCGCATCCCGGGCTGACAGCCTCGTTTATGTCGGCGACGCCGGCTGGGACGCGCGCGCGTGCCGGGATCTCATGGTTCCCTTCGTAGGGATCGCGGCCGACGCTCATGCACAGCACCTCGTCGCAGAGGGAGCGGTCGCCGTATTTCCCGACTACTCGGATATCCCTGAATTCTGCAGCGCGTTGTCGCGGGCCCGGCAGTGGTTCATCGAGCGCTCAACTTCGCCGGAGCAGGGTGGCACGCAACCGCTGTAGCCGGCGCAGTGCCGCCTTCAGCGCCGAGCGGCCTTGCACGGGTATGTGTCGTGATCCATTTCTCTCCAGATACGTTGGAAATGCAGCATGTCGATGGTAGCGCGCAGCGTTAATCTCTTCCGGTAGGACGCCGCAAGGAACGCTGATGCCCATCGCGACAGTAGCCTGCCGCGCGCAGCTGGGATTGCACGCACCGCTGGTGCACGTCGAGGTCAGTCTCGATGTGGGGTTGCCGGTCTTCAGCATGGTTGGGCTGCCGGCGACCGTGGTGAAGGAAAGCAAGGAACGCGTCCGTGCGGCCCTGCTCAACTCCCACTTCGAATTTCCGGCCGGGCGGATCACGGTCAATCTCTCCCCCGCCGACCTGCCGAAGCGCGGAGGCCGCTTCGATCTGCCGATCGCGCTCGGAATTCTACTGGCCTCGCACCAGATGCGGGGTGATCCTGGCACGACGGAGTTCTACGGCGAGTTGGGGTTGAGCGGCGAGTTGAAGGCTGTGCCGGGCCTCTTGCTGGCCGCAGCGCACGCAGCGCGCGACGAGCACGAGATCATCGTGCCGGCTGCGAATGCGGAAGAGGTCTGTGTGCTGTTGCGTGGCTCATCTCCGCTGAGGGGGTCGACAGCGGGCCATCTGCGCCAGGTGTGTGGCCATCTGGAACGCACCAATCGATTGCCTCCTCTGACATCAGCATGGATGCGGAGTGCGCGTGTAGCGACGGCTGTCATACCTGATCTCAGTGACGTGCGCGGACAGCTTCAGGCCAAGCGCGCTCTCGCGGTCGCCGCGGCCGGGTCCCACTCACTGTTGATGGTCGGGCCGCCGGGTGCCGGCAAGAGCATGTTGGCGCGACGGTTGCCGGCACTGCTTCCGCCGCTGACCGAGGCGGAGTCGCTGGAAGTCGCGGCAATCGCTTCAGTCAGCGACGCGGGGTTCAGTAGGACCCATTTCGGCCGGCGGCCCGTGCGTACCCCGCACCATACGGCTTCCGCCGTCTCACTGGTTGGAGGCGGCGCGCGTGCGCGGCCTGGTGAGATCAGCCTGGCACACCATGGCGTGTTGTTTCTCGATGAGCTGCTCGAATATGACCGACACGCTCTCGAGGCGTTGCGGGAGCCGCTGGAGTCGGGCATGGTCAGCGTCGCGCGAGCCGCCGTGCAGGCTCAGTATCCCGCAGAGTTCCAGCTCGTCGCTGCAATGAATCCGTGTCCCTGCGGGAGATTGGGAGACCCCGCGGGGACTTGCATCTGCACCCCGGCGGAGGTTGCAAGGTATCGGGCGCGTATCTCCGCTCCCTTGCTGGATAGACTGGACATCCATATTGAGGTCCCCCGCGTCGACGTGGACGCGTTCGAGGGCGAGGTTCGGTCTGATAGCACCGAGGTTGTAAGAGCTCGCGTGGCCCAGGCACGGCAGACTCAACTGGCGCGCCAGGGTGTGTGCAACGCGAGGCTTTCGGACGCTCAGGTGGATGCAATCTGCGCCGCGGACCAGGCCGGCCGCCGAGTACTCGAGCGCGCGATGGAGCAGTTCGCGCTCTCGGCGCGTGCCCGACAGAGAATCCTGAAGCTCGCACGAACCATCGCCGACCTGGGTGGCGATGCGATGATCTCGGCCGTGCATGTCAGTGAAGCGGTGACGTACCGCTCGCTGGCTCGCAAGCCGTCTTGACGGAGAGGCGCGGACTTCTCGTGAGCCGCGCAGCCGGGCAAACTTTCCCAGTCCCTATTTCGCCATCTCGACCATATGGTCGACGGCTTGCTTGACCAGATCGTCAGGCAGATCGGTGCGGCCGCCCTTTGGAGGCATCACGCCCGAGCTCCCTTGAAAGCCGTGCAGCGCGTGGTCGTAGAGCGTGTCCTTGCCCTTGGCTATGCGGGGCCCCCAGGCCGCCTTGTCTCCGGCCTTCGGCGCACCCGCGATGCCGGCGCCGTGACACGCGCTGCAGACCTGCTCGAACACTTCCGTTCCATTCTTGGGCAGCGGGCCCGGGCTGGCGGTGCCCGCCTGCTCGGCGCCCGCGTCGGGTTTGATAGCCAGCGCCGTATTGTCCTGGCCGGAAACGGCTTCCTGTCCGACCGGTTGCAACCGGGCCTGGACGCTCTTCAGATGCTGCGTGTCCTCGATGATCTGTTTGTCCTGGGTCTCACTGGCTACCACGCGGGCCAGCACGAAGAGGCAGATCGCTATGGCGACCAGCAGCCCGATGACGACACTGAAAACATTGAAAAAGTGGGTGTCCTGCTTGCTCACGATGGGACCCGTGTCGAATGCCAAAAATCGGCGGCGCAGTATAGACCAGCGAAGCCACCCGGGGCGATCAGGCAGGACTCGGGGCAAGGCAATCCGGCCGGATACGTGCCGCAGTGAATGCGGCGGCCCGCGGAGCAGTTAGTGCGGCGACCCGCGTCCGCGGCGGTCCATCCGGCAAAGCGGGGGCGGTCCATCCGGCCGGACGCGCGGAGCAGCGAATGCGGCGGCCCGCGGCGGTCAATCCCGCAAGGCCGCGGCGGTCAATCCCGCAAGGCCGCGGCGGTCCACCGGGCGTGCCTGCTGGGTTGCCGGGCTGGTCTGGTGTGGCTCGGGTGGGGAGTTCCAGGTCCCGGCTGGCGGCGGCATCCTGGAAACTTCGCTGACTCTAGGGCACTGTGATCACCGGCTCTGGTGCTGGAGAGGAATCGCCTGTCCTGTCTGCGATGAGGCTGACGCGCTACTTCCTCCTTCCCTTTCGGGCGACGCCATTGATGCTCGTCGCGACATTCACCATTGGCCTCCTGCTGGCCGCCAAGGCCGGATTCGTCGGAATACCTCTGGGCTGCCTGCTGATCTCATGGTTCTTCAAGTATTGCTTCGTGGTGCTGGATTCCGTGGTGGCGGCAGAGGATGAGCCGCCTGTGCTGTCGATCGAGATGGTGAATCCGATCAGCGAGCAGCGCCCTTTGGTAGTGGCTCTGCTGATCGTTGCCGAAGTCATGCTGGTCACGGAATTGCGCGCCCACGCGGGTTCTTTGGCGGGGCTGGCTGCGGTGATTTTCTTTTCGTGGGCGCTCCCCGCCAACATTGCGGTGCTCGGGCTCACCGGCAATCCGTTTCACGCGGTCTGGCCGCCGGCCCTGGTCGCGCTGATCAGGAGTCTCGGTCGGGACTACCTGCTGTTGAATGGGGTGCTGTTGGTATCCGCGTGTCTCATGTATGGGATGGCGGCCAACGGGATATCCCTATGGATGCTGTTGGCGGCAACCCAGCTGCTGTTCCTGTTGTCGTTCGCGCTCACAGGCGGGGTCATGCTCGAGCACCGGCACGAGCTCGGAATCGAGAGCAAGAGCCGGCAGGAGCGGCTCGCGGAACGAGCGACACGTGAGCACGAGTCCGAGCGCCGGCACATGCTGGACACCGCCTATATGCGCTTTCGGGTGAGCAAGCCCTTGGAGGGGTGGCAGCAGATCGAAGCATGGCTGAAGCTGCACGCCCACGCCGACCGGCAGGACGTCGAGTATCGAGCGCTGCTGCAAGCGACTTCCAGGTGGGATGACATGCGAGCCGCGGATCGGCTGGCGAATGACTTCGTGGCAATCCTGCTGGCGAAGCGAGCGACTGGCGAGGCACTCGCCGTTGTCGAGCAACGGCTGGCGAGCAACCCACAGTACCAATTGTCACCACCCGAGCAGGCCGTGCGGATTGCCGAGCTCGCCGGAGCGGCGGGCAAGCGGGCCCTGCAGCGCAAGCTTGCGCCCCGGCCGGTCGGGGCATCGTGACCAGCCATGACCCAGGCGCGACAAGTGATTAGCGAGGCCGCGGAAAACCAGTAAAATCGCCGCTTCGCGCCCGTAGCTCAGTTGGATAGAGTGGCAGCCTCCGAAGCTGCAGGTCGCTGGTTCGAATCCAGTCGGGCGCGCGTTCAAAATTAATATTAATCAGAGGCTTACGATGCCCGACTGCTCGCGCGGAGCGGGGCAGCGATTGCGGGCAGCTAAACACAGTGCGCCGCGCGCCTCAAAGCGCACTATGAGTTCAC
>DASTDD010000161.1:0-19106 GCA_035710545.1 Steroidobacteraceae bacterium | reverse complement strand
GCCTCGAGGGCGAGCTCGTGTTCACTTCACTGACGAAAGAAGCATTGCCGATCATCCGTTACCGAACCCGTGATTTGACGAGACTGCTGCCGCCGACTGCCCGCTCGATGCGCCGCATGGCCAGGATCGCCGGGCGCTCCGATGACATGCTGATCATTCGGGGCGTCAACGTGTTTCCGAGCCAGATAGAGGAGCTGCTGCTGGGGCTGCCGGGCCTGACACCGCACTACGTCCTCGAAGTGACCCGTGAAGCGCACCTGGATGAGCTGATCGTGCACGTGGAGTGTGTCGAGGCGATTGCCGCGGATGAAAGGGGCCGCGAGCGCCTGTGTCAGCAACTGCAGTACCAGATCAAGGAGCGTGTGGGCGTGACCGCGCGCGCGGTCGTTGCGAATCCGGGCGCCATCGAGCGCTCGGCAGGCAAGGCGAAGCGCGTCATCGATAAACGGATCCTGCGCTGAAACCCCACAGCGGAAGTGGGACCGCGCCCGGGTCAACCCGACTCGCTTTCGGACGTTCCGGGATGGACCGGCATGGAGGAATCATCGTGCGCAAACATTTACTGGCTGTGGTGCTGATTGTTGCGGGAGCGCCACCGGTGCTCGCTCAGGAGGCGGATGACTACGGCGCCCGCCCTCACTTCTACCTTGGTGCCGATGTCGGCCAGTCCACGCTCAGAAACGATTCTCTGGGGTTTGATCAGCACGGCTACGGTTTCGACCTGCGCGCGGGGGTGCGGCCCATTCGCTACCTCGGCGCCGAAATCGAGTATGTCGATCTGGGTGACCGGCATGACTTCTCGGATGCGTGCTTTGGCGGCTTTCACTGTGACGGGACTCACGTCCGCGCACAGGGCGGTGCGGCCTTCGGCGTCGTGTACCTGCCGATTCCGCACAGCCTCGTCGAGCTTTATGGGAAGGCGGGCGCCGCTCGACTGCAGACGCGCGCGACGTCCACGCAGTTTTGCGACTTCTGCGACATCGTGATCCTGGATCACACGGATACGACGGATACGGATTTTGCCTGGGGCGGCGGCCTGCAGCTGCACTGGTGGAATTTCGGGTTCCGCGGCGAATTCCAGCAGTTCCAGACCCACAGCGGGCATCCCAGTCTCGTCTCCGCCGGCTTCACGTGGGAGCTCTGGTAGCGCGGTCGCGAAGCGGGCTCGCTAGCGGATTCCCCCGAATCGGGTGTAGGCCTCGCGACCGGCTGCAGGGAGCGGCTCGCGCAGGGTGCTCGCTGTCTGGGATAGGTACTCCTCGGCTGCGGCGAAAACGCGGCCGTACAGGGAGCTGCACAGTTCATAGGCGCTCGCTCCGATCCAGTGATCGGGCAGCAGTTGAAGTGGCAGAAGCGGATCCTGCAAATGTACCCGGCGGTACTCGTGAATCAGCAGGGTTCGGATCACGAACGCGACTTCATGATCTGGCATCCCCGCTGGCTCAACCGGGCGAACCTTGGAGACCGCCGAGAGTTCCAGGGCCGTTTGAATGGGTATGAACGCCTCGACGAACGCCCGGTAGCGCCGGGCCAGCTCGGCCAGATTCCAACCGGCTGCTACGAGGCGTCGATCGGCCGCCGGTGTCTCGCTGGAGCTCGTCAGCAGCACGAGCTCTTCCGGAGCCTCGAGATCCCGCAGCCAACCACGAGCCTGTTCGGCAGTACAACCAGGATGCAGGAACAGCCCGGCGGCGATCTGCCCGAAGCCCAGCCACCGCAGCTCCTGACGTAGCCGATCACGCCGCGCGGCGGTGTTGGAGACTCGCGGGGCAGGCCACAGCAGCAGAGTCCACTGCCCGGTCCATTCACTGGGATTGGCCGCGTAGATGCGGCGCGTTGCCTGTGCAAAGCTTTGCTGGCCATACGGAGTCAGCCGATATTCGCTGCGGCGTCCGTCACGGCGGGCGATGAGCCAGCCGTCCTGAGCCAGACGGCCGACCGAGGTGCGCACCAGCCGCTCCGTGAGCCCGAAGGGCGCCGCCAGGCGGATCAGACTTCCGAGTGTCACGATGCCGCCGCGAGGAGCGATGGCATCGCCAAAGACCGTGATCAGCAGGGAGCCGCCGCGCACGGGACGGCGGCTGCGAAAGCGGCGCATGAGCGCCTGAGCGGCCCGGTCGAGGGCCGTCGGCACATTCGCATGCCGCGCCGGGGTCGCGCTGCCGCTTCGAGCCGCGAGCTCGGCTGTCGAGGTGCGGGCACGCGTGAGATTCGGGGCGGAAGAGGTCTTAGGGGACAAGGCGGTCGATCGCTGGAAGGGTGCTCCATTGTGACACAAAAATCTTTGCATCGATTGGATTTGTGTGTCAGATTATCGCCAGCACCATTCCGATTCCTGAGCCCCCATGTATACGCAAGCCCTCGATTCCCTCGGGAAGGAAGCCGAGCACCATTCCCATGCCGACACGGCTGCCCTGGAGAGGCGCTTCCAGAGCCGCGTCGACGCGGACGAGAAGATCGAGCCCAAGGACTGGATGCCCGATGCCTATCGGCAGACACTCATCCGGCAGATCTCCCAGCATGCCCACTCCGAGATCGTCGGCATGCTGCCGGAGGGAAACTGGATCACGCGAGCTCCGAGCCTGCGGCGCAAGGCCGTTCTGATCGCCAAAGTGCAGGACGAGGGCGGCCATGGGATGTATCTGTACAGTGCCGCGGAGACCCTCGGCATCGAGCGCGAGAGCATGCTCGAGCAACTGCTGGCCGGCACCGCGAAGTACTCGAGCATCTTCAACTATCCGACGCTCACGTGGGCGGACGTGGGCGCGATCGGCTGGCTGGTGGACGGCGCGGCGATCATGAACCAGATTCCGATCTGCCGTTGCTCGTACGGACCGTATGCGCGCGCCATGGTACGGATCTGCAAGGAGGAGAGCTTTCACCAGCGCCAGGGTTTCGAGATCATGCTCGCGCTCGCCCGCGGGACGCAGCCTCAGCACGATATGGCCCAGGATGCGCTCAACCGCTGGTGGTGGCCCTCCATCATGATGTTCGGTCCCAGCGATTCGGACTCGCGCCATACGGCACAGTCGATGCGCTGGAAGATCAAGCGCTTCACCAACGATGAGCTGCGCCAGAAATTCATCGACATCACCGCTCCCCAGGCCGAGTTCCTCGGCCTGACCATCCCCGATCCCGAGCTGCGCTGGGACGAGGCGGCCGGGCATTTCCGCTTCGGGCCGATCGACTGGAGCGAGTTCCAGGCCGTGCTGAAAGGGCATGGGCCCTGCAACCGCGAGCGCATGGAGGCGCGCCGGCGTGCTCACGAGGCGGGTCGCTGGGTGCGCGAGGCCGCCGCCGCACACGCCGCAAAACAACAGGCGCGCGCTCAGCAGGTGGCGTGAGCCGCCAACCCGAGCCGCCACCCGAGCCGCCCCGAGGAGACCTCGATGTCGAATGACTGGCCGCTGTATGAAGTCTTCATCCGCTCACGCTCAGGGCTCGAGCACAAGCACGTGGGCAGCCTGCACGCCGCGGATGCGCGCATGGCTGTGGACCATGCCCGGGATGTGTACACGCGTCGCCAGGAGGGCGTGAGCATCTGGGTCGTGCGCTCAGCCGACATCATTGCATCCGACCCGCTCGAGGCGGACGCTCTGTTCGAGCCGGCGCGCGACAAGGTCTATCGGCATCCAACCTTCTACGCCATTCCGGATGAGGTGAAGAACCTGTGAGCAGCGCGCAGAACAGCACGCACGGGGCGCAGTCCGCCTCGGTCCGGAGCACCTCGCACATCGAGGAGGAGCTCCGTCCTGCGCTTTTCCAGTATCTGCTCAGGCTCGGCGATACGAGCCTGGTGCTCGGTCAGCGCCTGGGGGAGTGGGTCGGACACGCGCCCGCCCTGGAAGAGGATCTCGGGCTGGCCAATCTCTCGCTCGATCTCATCGGGCAGGCGCGCCTGTTCCTGACCTACGCGGGTGAGATCGAGGGCCGCGGCCGGGACGAGGACGCGCTGGCATTCCTGCGGGATGCGCCGTTTTTCGCCAATCTGACTCTGGCGGAGCAGCCCAATGGGGACTTCGGGCGCACGATCGTGCGGCAGTATCTGCTGGATGCCTGGCAGGTCGAGCTCTACGAGGCACTGCAGTCCTCGCGGGATGCGCGGCTTGGCAGTATCGCAGTGAAGGCGCTCAAGGAGACGCGCTATCACGTTCATTACAGCGCGGGCTGGCTCGTGCGCCTGGGCGATGGCACGGCGGAGAGTCGCCGTCGCGTGCTCGAGGCTCTCGAGGACCTCTGGCGGTTCACCGACGAGCTGTTCGTTGCCGATGCAGTGGATGAACGGCTGGCCCGGGCCGGCATTGCGCCGGCGCTGGTGGACCTGAAGCCCCGCTGGTCGGCGCGAATCGATGCCACCCTGCGCGAGGCGACGCTGGAGCGTCCCGCCCCATCGCCGTACCCGTGGTATGGCAAGCTCGGGGTGCACACGGAGCATCTCGGACACATGCTCGCCGAGATGCAACATCTGCAGCGCACCTACCCGGAAGCCCGCTGGTAGCGCCTCGTGAGAGACTCAACTCAATCACAGGGGTCCCGCGATCCGCGGCGAGAGCGCCTCGACGCCGCGAAACGCGCGCGCCTGGAAGAGGCGGGGCGCCTGGAAGAGGCGGGGCGCTTGGAAGAGGCGGGGCGCTTGGACGGCGAGCGGGTGTGGCAGCTGCTCGAGGCCGTTGCCGATCCGGAGATTCCGGTGCTGAGCGTGCTGGATCTGGGAATCGTCCGGTATGTCAGGTGGGTGCCATCCGGTGAGGGCCTGGACAGGCTCCATGTCGGAATCACGCCGACCTACTCGGGCTGCCCGGCGACGGAGGTCATCCGCCAGGCAATCCGTCGCGCCCTGGACGAGGGAGGTTTCCCGGATGCCCTCATCGATGAGGTTCTGGCACCTGCCTGGAGCAGCGACTGGCTGACCGAGGGCGGGCGAAAGAAGCTTGCGTCTTTCGGCATCGCCCCTCCTGAGCATACTGTGAGCGACCCACGCCACATACTGCGCGCGCCGGCGCCCGTGACGTGCCCGCGTTGTGGCGGCCGCGACACGCAGCGCGTGAGTGAGTTCGGATCCACGCCCTGCAAGGCTCACTATCGCTGCACCGCCTGTCTGGAGCCCTTCGACTATTTCAAGTGTCTGTAAATGCTGAAGTTCCACTCATTGCAGATCGCCGCGCTGCACCCCGAGGCACAGGATGCGATTGCCGTCTCGCTGGACGTGCCGGAGGCGCTGCGTGCGGACTATCTCGGCCAGGCGGGCCAGCATGTCGTGCTGCGCGCACAGTTGGACGGTTCCGAGACGCGCCGGACCTACTCCCTTATCAACACTCCGGGTGAGTGGCCGCTGCGCATCGTCGCACGCGTACACGAAAGAGGCCTGATGTCCCGGTTCCTGGCCGAGCAGCTTCGGGTGGGAGATCCCATCGATGTGCTGCCACCCAACGGGAGCCTCACGCCGCATCTGAGCAAGCAGGGTGAAGGCCAGACTTACGTGGCCTTCGCTGCCGGCTGTGGCATCACGCCGGTTTTGTCCGTGGCCAAGGCCATTCTGCAGGGGCACCCGGCCAATCAGTTCATCCTTCTCTATGGCAACACGAGCACCGAGCGCACGATGTGCCTGGAGGAGCTGCTGGCGCTGAAGGATCAATACGTGCAGCGGCTCGCCCTGCATTTCCTCATGAGCCGCGAGCCGCAGGAGGTCGAGCTCTACAATGGCAGGGTGGACGGCGCCCGCGTTCGGGAGTTTGCCCGCCTGCTGTTCAGGCCCGAGGCTGTCGCCGGGTACTTTGTCTGCGGCCCCGGGGACATGATCGATCAGGTGACGAGCGCTTTGCGCGGGCTGGGCGTCGGCGCCGAGCGCATTCACGGTGAGCATTTCACGACCGCAACTGTCACGACTGACAGCCCGGAAAGCACGGGGGCAACCGCGGTCGCCGCTGAGGGGCAGGCGCCACAGGAAGTGCCTGTCAGCGCCCCGCGCCCGTCGACATCTGCAGGGGCGCGCGAACGCTCACAGCCGACGACGCGGGCGGATTCAGCCGAAGTGACGGTGCTCATGGATGGCCGGCGCCGGACATTCACGATGAGCATGAACGATGACACGGTCCTCGATGCCGCCGCGCGCGCCGGCCTGGACCTGCCTTTCTCCTGCCGCGCGGGGGTCTGCTCCACGTGCCGCACGAAGGTGCTGAGTGGCAAGGTGCAAATGGCGCAGAATTACGCACTGGAGGACTGGGAAGTCGAGGAGGGCTACATTCTCGCCTGCCAGTCGCGGGTCACGACGCCCACCCTGGAGCTCGATTACGACGAGAAATGAGGCTCGGGCCAGCACCCGAGGGGGCGCCGGGCGTGCCATGCGAGTGATCTCATGAACTACCAGAACATCCTGTTCGAGACGACAGCAGGCGTCGCGCGGCTGACGTTGAACCGACCCGATCGACTCAACAGCTTCAACACGGCGATGCATCAGGAAGTGCGCGATGCGCTGGCGAGCCTGATAGGCGACTCGGGCGCCCGCGTGCTGGTGATCAGCGGGGCAGGGCGGGGCTTCTGCGCGGGCCAGGACCTCGGTGACCGCGCCGTCGCCCCGGGCGGTGCCGCGCCGGACCTCGGCGATTCGATCGAGAAGAACTACAAGCCGCTGATCCTGGCACTGCATGCGCTGCAGATTCCGGTCATCGCGGCGGTCAACGGGGTGGCTGCAGGGGCCGGTGCCAACATTGCCCTGGCGTGCGATCTGGTGATCGCGGCGCGCTCGGCCAGCTTCGTGCAGGCCTTCTGCAAGCTGGGGCTCGTACCCGACTCCGGCGGGACGTGGTTCCTGCCGCGACTGGTGGGCACTCCCCGGGCGCTGGGCCTGAGCCTGCTGGGCGACAAGCTGCCCGCGCAGCAGGCCGCCGAGTGGGGGCTGATCTGGCGGTGCGTTGAGGATGCCGACCTGCGCAGTGTCGTGGATGAGCTGGCCACCCAGCTTGCCGCGGCGCCGACTCGGGGACTGGCGCGGACCAAGCAAGCCCTGTATGAAAGCTGGGGCCGGACACTCGAGCAGCAGCTCGACGTCGAGCGGGACTATCAGCGCGAGCTGGGACGCACGGCGGACTACGCCGAAGGAGTGGCCGCATTCGCGGCCAAGCGCGCGCCGAGCTTCGTCGGCCGCTGAGGTGGGCCATGGCCGATACGACCGATCCTGCGCAGGAGCTGGCCGAACGAGCCGCCCGTGCGATGTTCTCACGCGACCGTGCCGCACAGATGCTCGGCATGCGGGTCGCACGAATAGAGCCAGGACGGGCTGAGGTCGTCATGCGCGTCCTCCCGGAGATGATCAACGGGCACCATGTATGTCACGGTGGCCTGGTGTTTTCTCTCGCCGACACGGCGTTCGCCTATGCGTGCAACTCGTACAACGAGAGCACTGTTGCGGCGGCTGGGTCCATCGACTTTCTGGCGCCGGCGCGCGCCGGGGACGAGCTTACCGCCGCGGCCCACGAACTGTGGCGTACGCGGCGTAACGGCCTGTACGAGATCACGGTCACGAACCAGCGCGGCGAGCGAATTGCCCTGTTTCGCGGGCGCTCGCATTGCATCGGCGGGCAAGTGGACCCATCGGAGAGCGCATGAGCGCGGTGAGAGACGGACAGATGCAACTTCAGAGTTTCGCCGGGGGCCGCTGGGTCGTCGGATCGCGCGACGCGGTCGCGCTTCGGGATGCGACCACGGGTGCGGTCATCGCCAGCTCTTCGGCGGAGGGGCTGGACTATCGCGCCATGCTCGAGTACGCGCGCCGCGTGGGCGGGGCCAACCTGCGGCAACTGACATTCCATGAGCGCGCCGGCCGGCTCAAGGAACTGGCCAAGCGCCTCGGCAATTTCAAGGAGGAATTCTACAAGCTGTCGTTCTCCACGGGCGCGACGCGCAGTGACTCGTGGATCGACATCGATGGAGGATTGAGCACGCTCTTCGTCTATGCCAGCAAGGGCACGCGCGAGCTGCCGAACAGTCACGTCTATGTCGACGGGAGCGTCGAGGCGCTCTCGCGCGGTGGCACGTTCGTCGGACAGCACATCTATGTTCCCCTCGAAGGCGCCGCGGTGCACATCAATGCCTTCAATTTCCCGGTGTGGGGCATGCTCGAGAAGCTGGCTCCAGCGTTTCTGGCCGGCGTGCCCTCGATCGTGAAGCCCGCGACCGCTACCTCGTATCTGACCGAGCAGGTCGTCAGGCGGATCGTCGAGTCCGGCATCCTGCCCGAGGGAGCTCTCCAGTTGATCTGCGGAAGTGTGGGCGACCTGTTCGATCACCTGACCTGTCAGGATGTCGTCTGTTTCACGGGCTCGGCTGGGACGGCTCAAAAACTCCGACAGCATCCGGCCATCATGGCGCAGGCGGTGCGATTCACCTCCGAGACCGATTCACTCAACTCATGCGTTCTCGGACCCGATGCCGGCGCCGGCACTGCGGAGCTCGATCTGTTCGTGCGCGAGGTGGTTCGCGAGATGACCGTCAAGGCGGGCCAGAAATGCACCGCCATCCGCAAGGCGGTCGTGCCCCGCGAGCGAGTGGCGGATGCGCTCGAGGCCTTGAAGGCCGCGCTGAGTCAGGTGACGATCGGCGATCCGCGTCTGGAGCAGGTCAGGATGGGACCGCTCGCCTCGCTGGGTCAGCGACGCGAGGTTCGCGAGCAGCTCGGCAAGCTGCAGCGCGAAGCCGAGCTCGTTTACGGCGCTGCGCAACCCGAGTTGCTCGGCGCCGACGGTGAGCGCGGAGCTTTCATGGCGCCGACGTTGCTGTATTGTCGTGATACCCGCTCGGCGCGCGACATCCATTCGGTCGAGGCCTTCGGGCCGGTTTGCACCGTCGTGCCGTACGATGATCTCGATTCGGCGATCGTACTGACTCGCCAGGGAGGCGGGAGCCTCGCCGGCTCGGTCTTCACCGCCGACGAGCAGGTGGCGGCGCGTCTGGTGCTCGGGCTCGCCCCCTTTCACGGCCGAGTCCTGGTGGTCAACCGGGAGTGCGCCAAGGAATCGACCGGTCATGGCTCACCCTTGCCACACCTGGTGCATGGGGGACCTGGGCGCGCCGGCGGCGGAGAGGAGCTGGGCGGCGTTCGCGGCGTACTGCATTACATGCAACGCACGGCGATACAGGGGTCTCCCTCAGTGTTGACCGCTGTCACGGGCCGCTGGGTCAAGGGAGCACGCGAGCTCGATCCCGGCACCCATCCGTTCCGCAAGCCCTTCGGGGCCCTGCGCATCGGCGATACCTTCAACTCCGCCGAGCGCGAAGTCACGATCGAGGATATCGAACGATTCGCCGAGCTCTCGGGGGACCGCTTCTACGCCCACATGGACGAGGAGTCCGCGCGGCGCAATCCGCTGTTCGGCGGCCGCGTCGCGCACGGCTACTTCCTGGTATCGGCTGCTGCCGGGCTGTTCGTGGACCCGCCCTACGGCCCGGTGCTTGCCAACTATGGCATCGACGGCCTGCGCTTCACCAAGCCGGTGAAGCCCGGTGATCGGATCAAGGTACGCCTGACCTGCAAGGAAAAATCGTTGCGCGTGGGGACCGGGTATGGCGAGGTCCGATGGGACACCCAGATCACCAATCAGGACGCGGAAGTCGTCGCCAGCTACGATGTCCTGACGATGGTGAGCGAAAAGAGTGTCCCGGACGCATGAGAAAGCGCAAGACCGGCCAACGGACTGCGCCATCTCCGGGCGGATCTCTGCAGCGCTATGGCGAGCAGTTCCCGAGCCTGCAGTTTGCGCAGCCCGCAGAGTCGGTTCTCGAAATCGTGCTGTCCAATCCGGCCCGGCTGAACTCGGCCGATGCGAACATGCATCGCGAGCTGGCCGAGGTGTGGCGCGAGATCGATGTGGACGAAGCGGTCCGCGCAGTTCTCGTCCGCGGCGAGGGCGAGCATTTCTCTTCGGGAGGAGATTTCTCCCTGATCGAGAGCATGATCGCCGATGAAGATACGCTGGTGCGGGTGTGGAAGGAGGCGAGCGATCTCGTCTACAACCTCATCAACTGCTCGAAGCCGGTCGTTTCGGCAATCCGCGGCACCGCAGTGGGTGCCGGGCTCGCCGTCGCGTTGCTCGCGGACATCTCCATCGCCGGGCGCGACGTGAAGATTCTCGATGGCCACACGCGGCTGGGTGTTGCGGCGGGTGATCATGCGGTGATCATCTGGCCTCTGCTGTGCGGCCTGGCCAAGGCGCGTTACTACCTGCTGACAAATGAACCGCTGACGGGAGAGGAGGCCGAGCGGATCGGCCTGGTCGCCCGCTGCGTCTCGAATGACGAGGTCTACCCGTGCGCGCTCCGAGTGGCCGAGGGCCTCGCGCGCGGCAGCGCGACAGCCATGCGCTGGACCAAACACGCGTTGAACAACTGGCTGCGCCTGGCGGGCCCGAGCTTCGATACGTCGCTGGCCCTGGAATTCCTTGGGTTCCGGTTGAGCGATGTCCGCACGGGTCTGCAAGCGGTCAAGAGCCGGCGGAAGGAGCGCTGAGACGGAAGGCGTGCCCTCTGGTGGAGACCGCTTTCACCAGCACCCAGATCCGCATGGACTCGCGAAGCTCCAGCTCCTCGGCCGCCTCCCGCGTCACGCGCGACAACACCACCGGGCCGCCGACATCTACCTTGACCAGCATGGACTGCTGATCGTCTGCCGTGACTCCGACTACAGTCCCCTCCAGCACGTTGCGCACGCTGAGACCTTTCGGCACTTCGGTTCCGAGAATGATGTCGCGCGCCAGCAGGTGAACGCGCACGTGCGTGCCAGGAGGAGTCTGGCGCACGCTCACATGCAGGACTCCCCGTCCGACCTGCAATTCGGCGATGCCCTGGCCGCTGTCCAGACTGGTCACCCGTCCGTCCACGACCGCGCCCACGGCCTCCGAGCCAACGAGTGAGCGCAATTCGGGCAGCAGACTGACTTCATTTACGGTGCCCTGGGCAACGACGGCGCCTGAATCCATCAGGACCACGTGCGTCGCGAGTCGCAGGACCTCATCGAACTGGTGGCTCACGTAGATCATCGGAATCGACAGGTTGTCTCGCAGTAACTCGAGGTAGGGCAGGACTTCCTCGCGCCGCGCCGCATCGAGGGAAGCTAGCGGCTCGTCGAGCAGCAACAGGCGTGGCTGCGACAGCAGGGCGCGCCCGAGCGACACCCGTTGTCGCTCACCGCCGGAAAGCTCGTGCGGCCGACGTTGCAGGAATCCCTCCAGCCCGAGCATCGCTATCACGCGCTCGAATCCGATCGGCTGCGGTGCGTCGCCTGCCCGCTTCTGCCCGTACTGGAGATTGGCCAGGACGCTCAGATGAGGAAACAACCGCGAATCCTGGAACACATATCCCACGCGGCGCCGCTCGGGCGGAATACGGGTCCGCGCGCGGGTGTCCTCCAGCACCGTGCCGTCGAGCTCGATCCGTCCTTCATCCGGGGCGAGCAATCCCGCCACCGTATCGATCGTGCTGGTTTTGCCGCTCCCGGAGCGGCCGAACAGGGCCACGACGCCGGGAGTGGGTGCCTCGAAGCGTGCATGCAGCGTGAAAGTACCGCGCCGTTTGAGCACGTCGAGCCTCAGCATTGGCAATCCGGGGCCAATCAGCGGCCCAGCTTGCGGCGCGCGTGCCGGGCCAGCAGCTCCGCCAGCAACAGGCCCAGCAAGCCCAGCAGGAACGAGAGGACGGCCAGGCGAAGCGCCTGCGCATCACCGGTTGGAGATTGAATTGCCGTATACAGGGCGAGCGGAATCGTGCGCGTCTGCCCCGGCACGTTGGCCGCGAAAGTGATGACGGCGCCGAACTCGCCGAGCCCCGCCGCAAAGGCGGTGACCGCTCCGGCTATGACACCCGGCAACATCAGTGGCAGCGTGATCGTGCAGAATCGATCGAGCGGCCCCGCTCCGAGCGTGCGGGCAGCCTGCTCGAGGCCGCGGTCGATACTCTCCAGTGAGAGCCGGATAGAGCGCACCATCAAAGGGAATGCCATGACGGCTGTCGCCAGCGCCGCCCCGGCGGTGGTGAAAGCGAGCTGGATGCCAAGACGCTCATGCAGCCACCCACCCAGGGGTCCCCGGTTGCCGAACACGAGGAGCAGCACGTACCCGACCGCCACCGGCGGAAGCACGAGTGGGAGGTGAACGAAGGCATCGAGCAAAGAGCGGCCCGGGAACCGTCCCCGGGTCAGCAGCCAGGCGAGCAGCACGGCGAAGGGCAAACTGAACAGCACGCTGCGCAACGCAACCTCGAGACTCAGACGCAGGGCATCCCATTCGGGGGGGCTGAGAAGTGACTGACTGGGCACGGGAGGCAGACGGAGCCTTGGTTTGAGCGGGTGACTTTCGCATGCCGGCTGGCCGCTCGGCCAGCCTTGACTACCGCCCGATCGCCCACACTTCCTGTGGCACGACCCTTGCGGACGAGGCTGGATCCCATGCGGAGCGACCCCTTGATATGAGCATCGACCGTCAGTTCGGCTGGATGTGGGCGCAGGCCTGCGAGCTGCTCGACCGGGCCGACCGTATGCAACGCGAGTTCGTCCGTTACGTCGGGCCGGGCTCGGACGCCCCCGTCTGGGAGCCTCCCGTGGATATCCAGGAGACGACCGAGGGGCTGCACTTCACCTTCGCGCTCCCGGGCGTGGACCCCGCACAGATCAATGTCAGTCTGGATTCGGCCGCCCTGACGGTCAGCGCCGTCAGACCGGCGCGGCTGGGTGGCTCGGGCTCTATCGTGCGACGCCTGGAGATTCCCCACGGCCGCTTTGTGCGCCGCATTGCGCTGACCGCCGCCCGGCTCCGGTTGGGCGAGACGCGCTATGCGAACGGCTGCCTGGAAGTCCGGCTCCTGTGGGCCGGTGACAATCGAGGACTCGAGTAACATGCCCGACACCGAACACACCGACCCGGCTCCTGAGACGACCGCGGCGCCGGCCGCGGGAGAGGCCATACCCATCATCGCGATGCGCACGGTGGTGGTTTTCCCGGGCATCGTCGTGCCCGTGGCGCTGGGCCGCGAGGAAAGCATCGCCGCCGCCCAGGAAGCGGTGCGCAGCGGACGCAAGATCGGGCTCCTGCTGCAACAGGATGGGGCTGTCGAGAAGCCCACTTCCCATGATCTTCACCAGGTCGGGGTGCTGGCCTCGGTGGCGCGGTACGTCACCGCGCCTGACGGCACCCATCACCTGGTCGCGCAGGGGGAAAGCCGCTTTCGCGTCGTGGCGTTCGTGCAGGAACAGCCCTATCTCGCCGCCCGCATCGAGACGCTCACCCCGACCAACACCACGGGCCCCGAAATCGAGGCCCGCATGGAGGTCCTGAAGCAGCGGGCCATCGAGGCGCTCTCGCTGTTGCCGCAGGTGCCCACTGAGCTCAGCCGGACGATCCAGTCCATCGACTCGGGCAGCCAGCTCGCCGATCTGATCGCCAGCTTCATGGACGTGAAGCCGGAAGAGAAGCAGGAAATGCTCGAGACGCTCGACCTGCGCGAGCGCCTGGACCGCGTCCTGCAGGTGCTCGCGAACCGGCTGCAAGTACTGAAGATCACGCGCGATATCACCGAGCAGACCCAGAGCGCGCTCGGCGAGCGCCAGCGCGAGGCAGTGCTGCGCGAGCAGATGCGCCAGCTCCAGAAGGAGCTGGGCGAATCGGAGGAGTCGGAAAGCGAGATCGCGCAGCTCGAAAAGGCGGTCGAGAAGGCGGGCATGCCGGCCGAGGTCGCCGAGCATACGCGCAAGGAGCTCAAGCGGCTGCAGCGCATGAGCGAAGCGAGCCCCGAGTATGGCATGGTGCGCAGCTACCTCGACACGCTGGTCGCCTTGCCGTGGAGCACGACCGATGCCGAGGACATCGACATCGAGCGCGCGCGTCACATCCTCGATGAGGATCATTACGGCCTGGACAAGGTCAAGCGCCGCATTCTCGAATACCTGGCGGTGCGCAAGCTCAACCCGCAGGGGCGCAGTCCCATCCTGTGTTTCGTGGGACCGCCGGGGGTCGGGAAGACTTCATTGGGTCAGAGCATTGCGCGTGCGCTCGGGTTGAAGTTCGCACGCGCCAGCCTCGGCGGCGTGCATGACGAGGCGGAGATCCGCGGCCATCGCCGTACCTACATCGGCGCCTTGCCCGGCAACATCATCCAGGGGCTGCGCAAGGTGGGCACGCGCAATCCCGTGTTCATGCTCGACGAGATCGACAAGCTGAATGCGAGCTACCAGGGAGACCCGGCTTCCGCGCTGCTCGAGGTGCTCGATCCCGAGCAGAACTCGAGCTTCCGCGACAACTACATCGGTCAGCCTTTCGACCTCAGCCGCGTGCTGTTCATCGCCACGGCGAACGTGCTCGAGACCATCCCGGGGCCGTTGCGTGACCGGATGGAGATCATCGAGCTGACCGGTTACACGGAAGAGGAGAAGCTGCAGATCGCCAGGCGTTACCTGGTGCAGCGGCAGCTTCGTGCCAACGGCCTGGAAGCGGCGCAGGTCAGCATCACGGATGCGGCTCTGGCCCGAGTGATCCGCGAATACACGCGGGAGTCCGGCTGCCGCAATCTCGAGCGGGAGATCGGGGCTCTGCTGCGCCGGGCGGCAATGAGCATCGCCGAGGGCAAAGTCACGAGCGTGCAGATTGATGCGGCCGAGGTCGCCGAGATCCTCGGGCCCAACCGCTTCGAGAACGAGGTCGCGCAGCGAACCTCCTTGCCAGGTGTGGCCACGGGGCTCGCCTGGACGCCAGTCGGCGGAGACATCCTGTTCGTCGAGTCCGCGCGCTTGCCGGGGTCCGGCAAGCTGATCCTGACCGGTCAGCTGGGCGATGTCATGAAGGAGAGCGCGCAGGCGGCCCTGAGCCTGGTGAAGGCGCAGGCAACGGATTTCGGCATCGATGTGCGCCAGTTCGACCAGAGTGACATCCACATACACGTGCCGGCCGGCGCGATCCCCAAGGACGGACCCAGCGCAGGGGTGGCGATGTTTGTCTCGCTCGCTTCGTTGCTCAGAAATCGGGCGGTGCGTCCTGACGTGGCGATGACGGGGGAGATCAGCCTGCGGGGGCTGGTGCTGCCCGTTGGTGGCATCAAGGAGAAGATGATTGCGGCTGCGCGAGCTGGCATCCGCAAGGTGATTCTGCCGGCGCGGAACCGTCGCGATCTGGAGGACATCCCGCAGAGTGCGCGCTCGCTCCTGGAGTTCGTCTGGGTGGAGCACGTGTCGGAGGCGCTGGAGGTCGCGCTGGGCACCGGTCGACAACCGGACTGGTCGGGCGCTGCGCGGAGCGAGCGCCCAAAAGTGTCGACAGCTTGACGCCGCAGCCCCTGGCGCACGTTACAGCTGAAGCTTCAGGTCACAGGCCCGTCTGACTGCCTGCTGGACGCCCATTACCGCCGGCGCCGGGGCCGGGCGTAGACTGGCAGACGGGACGTCACCGACTGTACCTTGACGGCAAGGAGGAAGACATGAGCGCTGTCTTGCTCGCTGTGTTCACTGACTTCGACACGGCCGATCGGGTCCGGACTGATCTGGTCCGCGACGGCTTTCCCACCGACCGCATCGATGTGACCGCCAGCCTCGAGCCGGGCCGCGCCGGGCTCCAGCCTGGCCGCGCCGCTCACGACCGCTACGTCCAGTACTTCCGCACTCTGTTCGGCCGCGAGGACGAGCGAGCGTGCGTGGAGCGGTTGGTGGAACGCATCGAAGGCGGAGCGGCGACCGTAACCGTTCATCCGCGGGGCGTGATCGAGGCTTCTCGCGCGATGGAGATTCTCGATCACGGCAGTCCGATGGAAAAGGTGCGCCACGATCTCGAGAATCCGGGGTTGGAGCACGCCGCCGCCAAGCACGAGGGTGCGTGGGTCCGCAACTTCTGGCTCGAGGCAACGCCCGAGTACCACTGCATCTACTGCCGGATGTTTGCCGCGGCCAAACACTCCAACTGACTGGCACGGGGTCGCGAAGTCAGCGCGTGGGGGCAGCCCCTTGCGCCGGAGCTCTCTTCCAGGGGGCAACCCCCTATGCGAACCTCACGCGCAACCCTTTGCAGCAAGTTCGCGAGATCCCCAGGTGAGCCTCGCACCGGCGCAGCTCACCCGAATGCCGTCCTCCCGGGGGGCAAATCGACCGGCGCCTCGGATGGTTGCTGGGTGGTCGCTTCCTCATCGACTCCCGCCGCAACCGGGGAGGCCGATTCGGAGAGCGCGGCTGTTGTCGGTGCGTCCGGTCGCTCGGGTAGCGTGGCAGGCACCGGCATGCTGGCGTCGGTCGTGCCGGGGGACGATAGGTGGGGGATGGGGCCTTCACCGCGCAGAATCTGCGCCGTATTGTGCAGCCAGCGCTCGATGTGGGTACTGAAGCGCCCGATCGCTTCGGCCCGCACGCTACGAAGCGCCTCGTCTCCCAGGACCTTCTCCTTTCCCTCGGCCAGGTGATACCACCATTGCAGGCGATCTATACGTCCGTCCGCGCGCAGGTAAGGCAGAGTGATCGAGAAGCGGCGACCTTCCCGCGTGGGCGCCGTCTCGGCGAATGCAAAGTAATCCACGAGCGGGCGCGGCAGGTCGATGCTTGCCATCGTTGTTATTCCGGGAACCGGGATTGGCGCCATGATACCGAGTTTCGGCGCGCGGCGGGAGCCTTGCGGCGTGCTGCGGGAAAGCGAGCGCCCGTATCGACGGCGCCGGCCCGGTGCTAGGAGAGTATTTTCTCGAGCGAGAGGCGTGGTTGGGGGGAGGGGCCCATTGCATGGGCGGCGAGCCCTTTCTGCTCCAGCCACTCGCGGTTGAACAGCCGTGACTGGTATTTCGCTCCGCCATCGCACAGCACAGTCACGATCGTGTGCCCACGCCCCAGCTCGAGTGCCACGCGCACGGCCGCGGCCACGTTGATGCCGCTCGTGCTGCCCAGAAGCAGTCCCTCTTCGTGCAACATGCGGTACACGAAGCGGACGGTATCGGGATCCTCGACGTGAATCGCATCGTCGATCGGCGCCCCCTCGAGATTCGCCGTCACACGGCCGATGCCAATGCCCTCGGTAATCGAGCCCGAGCCGGTCGCGCGCAGGGTGCCGCTTCGCACGTACTCGTAGAGGCTGCTGCCTGGCGGGTCGGCCAGCACGCAGCGCACGGTCCGTCGCTGCGATTTCAGATACTCGGAGACACCCGCGAACGTGCCACCCGTGCCCGAGGACGCCACGAACGCGTCGATGCGGCCGCCCGTCTGCGACCAGATCTCCGGTCCCGTGGTCTCCAGGTGCGCGGCGCGATTGGCGGTGTTGTCGAACTGATTCGACCAGATCGCATTCGGCAAGGAAGCGGCCAGACGCTGTGCCACTCTCTGGTACTGATTCGGATTGCTGTAAGGGACCGTAGGCACCTTGTGCACTTCGGCGCCGAGCATCTCCAGCAGGCGGTACTTCTCCGGCGATTGATTGTCCGGCATGACGATCACGCAACGGTAGCCGCGCGCGTTGCACATATGCGCGAGCCCGATCCCGGTGTTGCCGGCAGTGCCTTCCACGACCGTGCCGTGTGGCGCAAGCGCTCCGCGCCGCTCGGCATCGATGATGATCGCCCGTGCAGCCCGGTCCTTCACCGAGCCTCCCGGGTTCATGAACTCCGCCTTGCCGAGGATCGTGCACCCGGTTTCCTCGCTGACGCCGCGCAGGCGGATCAACGGCGTGTTACCCACCGAGCCGGCGAACCCGTCGCGCACGCTCATGCGATTGCTCCGTCAAGCAGTGCTGACGATGCCCCGATGACCGCCTCCGCGTTTGTCACGCCAGCGACATCTCCCACGATCAACAATGCCGGTGGGCTGATTCCAGCCGCGCGCGCAAGTTCGGCAATGTTCGCGAGTGTGCCTTGTACTGTCCGTTGCTCCGGCAGTGTGGCACGCTCAATGATGGCCGCTGGCAGCGTGGCCGGGGCCCCAGCCGCACACAGCTTCTCGGCGATCCGTGGCAGCTCGGCGAGACCCATATAGAAAACCGTGGTCCGATGAGGTCCCGCGAGCGCCTTCCAGTCCAGCGAGTCGTCATTCACGGCATGCCCCGTCACGAACGTCACACTCTGGGCCAGGTCCCGGTGTGTCAGGGGTATCGCGGCGGCGGCCGCGGCGCCGAGTGCGGCCGTGATGCCAGGCACGACGATGAACGGAATCGCATGACGCGCCAGAATCTCGGCCTCTTCGCCGCCGCGCCCGAAAATGAAAGGATCGCCGCCCTTGAGCCGCGCCACGCGCAAGCCCTGGCGGGCATAATGAACCAACAGCCCGTTGATGTGCTCCTGCGAGGTGTGAGAGCCGGTGCGTTTGCCGACGTACACGCGCAGGGCGTCGCGCCGGGCGCGTTCGAGAATACCTTCCGGCACGAGCCGGTCGTAGAGAATCACGTCGGCCTGTTGAAGCAGTTGTAACGCGCGAAGCGTCAGCAGGTCGGGATCGCCGGGGCCGGCACCGATCAGGTAGCACTCACCCAGCCCGCGACCACCCGTCGAAGGCAAGCTGGTGAGATGTGAGGCGCGCAATTCGCGCGCGAAATCGCGTGCGGCGCCAGCCTCATCGCCCGCCAGGACACGCGCGCTCACGGCTCCTGTGGCCACTCTCTCCCAGAACGGACGGCGCGCGGCGATGCCTAGAGCGCGCTGCACGGCTTTGCGGCGCGCACCCATGAATCGCGCCAGGGCGCCGAGCTTTGCCGGCAGCAATGCTTCGAGCTGCTCGCGGATGCGGCGGGCCAGGACCGGCGCCTCGCCGTTCGAGCTGACAGCAACGATCACCGGCGAGCGATCCACAATGGCTGGAAAAATGAAGGTGGACGCCTCGGCGTCGTCCACGACATTGACCGGGATGCGTTGGCGGTGTGCCGCCGCTGCGACGGTTGCATTGACTTCGGCGTGGGAGGTGGCCGCAATGACCAGCGCAGCATTGTCCAGATGCCGCTCGTGAAAATCCTCCGCGATGTGTCGCACTTCGCCGTTCGCGACCAGGCAGCTCAACCCATCCTCCAGCTGTGGCGCGATGACCGTGAGTCGCGCTCCGCTTCGACGCAGCAGATCCACCTTGCGAGCCGCAACGTGACCGCCACCGACCACGATGACCGGCTCCGCGTGCAGCCGCA
>DASTDD010000160.1:0-5202 GCA_035710545.1 Steroidobacteraceae bacterium | reverse complement strand
GTTCGGCCACGTGGCAGGTGCCGCAGCTGCGCCCGTTGCTGCCGAGGCTCTGGAAGAACGGTCCGTCGGTGCGCAAGCGGCCGTTGAGGTTGAAAATGCCGAGGACCCCGCTGGGGTCGTCGGCGAACTGCAGTCCGAGACGGCTGGCGTCTTCGCCGCCGGCGAAGGCCGGCGCAGCTGCGATGGCGCCAACCGCGAGCAGCGCCGCGCTGAGATGCCTTAACATTTTGTTAAACCCCCTGAAGAAGACCGGGTATCGGGTCTTAACTAAGAGGATCGTAATCGCCGTGCCGAAGACGCCACGGTGTCGGCCGACTCTGCCCTCCCGAGACCCGCTCCAGCCTCATAGAGACCCCAATCGTATTTCGCGCCCCGAAGACGACAGCACGCAGCGGCGGCGATTGCGCCCCCAGCTCTTCATTGTCAGGGGTGGGCAATTGGGCCATTCTCAGCTGCAGGGAGCAATTGGCCGCGCGGGAAGAAAGGCCGCATGCAGCACGAGCGGCTCGAACAGCTGATCCAGTCGGCGGAACGGGGCGACGCGACCTCGCGGGAGCAGCTGTTCACCGTCCTCTACAACGAACTGCACCGCCTGGCGCAGCGCGAACTGCGTCGCGGCGCCTTTCTCACCATGAGTCCGACGACCCTGCTGCACGAGACCTATATCAATCTCTCCCGCCGCGACTCCGGCAGCTTCCCCGACCGCGCGCGCTTTTTCGCCTATGCCGCGCGCGCCATGCGCGGACTGCTCATCGATTACGTGCGTAACCGCCGTGCGCAGAAGCGCGGTGGCGGATTCGAGATCACCTCGCTGCCGAGCGAAGTGCCCTCGACGACTACCGCTGACGACGATCTGGAGGGCATCGGGGAGGCGCTCACCACCCTCGGTGCGATCGAGCCGCGCCTGGCGCAGGTCGTCGACCTGAAGTTCTTCTGCGGATTCTCCTTCGCCGAGGTCGCGCAGCTGCTGGGTACGTCGGAGCGCACCGCGCAGCGTGACTGGGACAAGGCACGCATCCTGCTGCAGCGCTACCTGCGCGAGCAAGAGCCTCTGGCAGCGGCGCAACTGGAACCTCACAGTTAACCCGGAGGAGTCAGGTGGCACGCCCCGAAATCGAGCTCTGGACCCAAGTGTCGCCGTACCTCGACAAGGCGCTCGAGCTCGACCCGCAGCAGCGCGAGGCTTGGCTGGCGGCGCTTGCCGCCGCGCACCCGGAGGTGGCGCGGGAGCTACGCAAGCTCCTCGATCTGGATGCCGCCAACCGCGCCTCCGGTTTCATGGAGCGCGCGCCGATCACGCCCGAGGACTCACTCACCGGCTGCCACATCGGTCCCTACACCATCGAGCGGATGCTGGGGCGCGGCGGCATGGGGAGCGTGTGGCTCGCGCGGCGCAGCGACGGCAAGTTCGAGGGACGCGCGGCAATCAAGCTGCTCGACCGCCGCGGACTCGGGCGCGACGCCGCGCATCAGATACGGCACGAGGCGAGTCTGCTCGCGCGGCTTTCCCATCCGCACATCGCGCGCCTCTTCGATGCGGGGGTGCACGATAACGGGCAGCCCTACCTGGTGCTCGAGTACGTCGAGGGCGAACCGATCGATCGCTACTGCACGACGCGCCAGCTGCCGCTGGCGGCGCGGCTGCGCCTGTTTGCCGACGTGCTCGATGCCGTCGCCCACGCGCACGCACAGCTGATCGTGCACCGCGACCTCAAACCCTCCAACGTGCTCGTGACGCCCGCGGGTGTGGTGAAGCTGCTCGACTTCGGGGTGGCGGATCTGCAGCCGCAGCCCGAAGCGCAGGCACCGCCCGAGGGCGGTCCGCAGGCGCTGACCCCGGGGTACGCGGCGCCCGAGCAGCTGCGCGGCGAGCCGGTCTCCGCGGCGGCCGATGTCTACTCGCTCGGCATTCTGCTGCACGTGCTCGTGACCAGTGAGCACCCCTACGGCTCGCGCACCTCCACCCACACCGAGCTCATGCGTTCGGCGTTGACGGACGATCCGGCTCCGGCCTCGAAGCGGCTGGGCAACGCGGCAGATCGGCGCCGGGTGCGCGGGGACCTGGATGCGATCATTGCGCGTGCACTGCATCGCGACCCCGCACAGCGCTACGCCACGGCGACCGGGTTTGGCGGCGACATCCGCGCCTACCTGGGAAACTTCCCGGTCGTCGCGCGGGCGGCGACGCGCCGCTACGTGGCGCGCAAATTTGCACAGCGGCACTGGGGCGGCATTCTCACGGCCTGCCTCACGTTGCTGGTTCTCGTTGGCGCAACGATAGTGACGACGCTGCAATTGCTTGAGGCGCGTCGGCAGCGCGACTTCGCCCGTATCCAGCTGGCCCGCGCAGAAGCGCTCGGTGAGCTGGACAACTACGTGCTTGTGGATGCGGCTCCCGCCGGCAAGCCTTTTACCGTTAATGATCTGCTGGGACGCGCGACCAGGCTGCTCGAGCGGCAGCACACGGATGACGCCACCCAGGCGACGCTGCTGTCGTCAATCGGCTGGAAGTACTTTACCCAAGACCAAGATCAGGCTGGCGTGCGCCTCCTCGAACAGGCCTACCGGCTGTCACGGAACATACAGGCACCGTCGGTGCGCGCACACGCCGCATGCTCGCTGGCCGAAGCCATCGCCGGTACCGACGCTTCCACGCGCGCCGAGCAACTGCTCGCCGAGGGTCTGCGCGAGTTGCCTGCGGAACCCGAGTTCGCGCTCGACCGATCGTTCTGCCTCTTGCGAGGCAGCAAGCTAGCTGCCGAAACTGGCAATGCGTCGCTGGCGATTCAACGTGCACAGGACGGCATTCGGTCACTGACGCAGGTCCCGTTCGGGCACGAACTGGCCGAGTTGCGGGCGAAGGAGGATCTGGCCGAAGCGTACCGTCAGGCCGGACGCAGTCGCGAGGCGCTCACGGTATTCGAAGAGATCTGGCCGCGCCTGGTCGCGGCCGGCCGTGATGACACGATTACGGCCGTAACCTGGCTCAACAACTGGGGAATGGCGGCCGGCCAGGCCGGGAAGCCCCTGGAAGCGGAGAGACTGCTGCGGCGATCCATGGAGCTGCATCGCGCTGATGATTCCGACGCGGCGGTGTCACCGATGGTACTGACCAACTACGCACAGGAACTGGAGGACCTGGCGCGGCTGGATGAGGCGCGCAGCTACGCCGAGACGGCATACCGCGAAGGCCTCCGCGCAGGCGACGACGTCGTGGTCAATCAGACTCTGTTGCGCCTGGCCAGGATCTACACCCGGCAGCAGGACTACGCCCGCGCCAGCGCCGCTCTGGATGAGGTCGAGCCGCGGCTGCGCAAGGCGCTTCCGCAGGGTCACTACGCATTCTCTGGCGTTGCCACCGGGCGCGCGCGCATAGCGCAGCAGCAGGGGGACCTCGGACACGCCTTGGAACTGGAAAACGAGGGCATTGCCATAATCGAAGGCTCCATGAAGCAGGGTAAGGCAGGCGCCCAGGCTCTGCCTTCGCTGCTCAGAGATCGCGCGGGGATCGAGGCCGCTGCCGGCCAACTGCAGGACGCCGAAAAGGACGCAAGGCATGCCCTGGCGCTGGTGCAGGCCGCCATGCGGCCCGGGGACGTCTCGGCCGCGAATGGCCGTGCCCAGTTAGCTCTGGCGCGGATCTTGAGCACGGAGGGCAAGAGCGAGGAGGCGCGGGCCTTCGCACGTGAGGCGCTGCAGCAGCTGAAGGAGTCAGTGGGTCCGGATCATCCCGACACGCGCGGTGCCGCGGAACTGAGCGGGATTGCGGCTGGATCTACGGGGTAGGGAGCCGGCAGCGGAGGCTCCCGAGCGGGGTTGCGCTGCTGCTTGAGGGGGCGTTCTTGCACTATGGTAGGATGCGCGCCCCCGACGCGGCTAGCCGGTGTCCGAACTCAAGGACCCATGAATTTGCCCGCATCGGGTTGGTCCGATAGACGCGCCCGTAGCTCAGTTGGATAGAGCGCCTGGCTACGAACCAGGAGGTCGGGAGTTCGAATCTCTCCGGGCGCGCCAAAATTTTCCTTTGGCTTCCACTGTTTACTCCCGACGTTGTGCTCCGGTCATGAACTCGGAGCTCTCTGATCACCCATCGCGCCGTGCAGGAGAACTTGCTATTCGACCGCAGCAAGATGGCGGTTAGCGAGCGCCTGGAGTCTCGGTTCCCTGGGCCCTGTTAGATCGTCCGCGTGCGCAGCGCCTAGATAATCAGTCCTCGACAGATCCTAGCGAGCCAGACGAGTCGGCGAACTCGGCTAGCCGCTCGTAGTGAGCCGCAAGCAAATAGAGTTCGCTGACGGACTCTTCGTCCTGCAGGGTGAGAAGGCGAACACGAATTGCCTTCGCCATCTCACGATAGCGATAAGCCTGTTCCGCGTTTTCCGGGGATGCCGAGTTGGAGGCTGTCACAGCGATGACCCCCTCCATGGCGGTTCGCTTTTCACGGGGCAACACCGAAAAGTAGACCCGCCGGCTCCACCTTTCCGTAAGGAGCAGTGACCGCAGCCTGTCGGAAGGGTCCTACTTGCTCGTCGAGCATATCGCGACGCGCTCTGGATGGCCCGCAAGCTCCCCTGCGGTACCTCTAGGTTCACCTCAGCCGCTCGCAGTCTCATCGAGCCGAGCCCGAAGCGTTGACCTCGGCTGGTCCGTCCACACGGTCAAGCAGGGCGGCGAGCTCGCCGGCCAGGACTCGCACGCTTTTCAACCCGAGCGCGCGGTCTGCGGCTGCAGGCTCCGCCAGCGTCGCTACAGGAAAGTCCTACGGACGATTCGGACTGCGCCGCTTCCGGGGATCTGAGGCAGGGAAGACAGTTAGTTCTCTTTGTCCCTTACGGAGGCGAACATGTTTCAGCGTACAAAGGGAATACTCACGGCGAAGGCTGGACTGATAGCACTGTCGGCTGTCTCGTCAATAGCGCTTGCTCATACCTACCAGCGGTGCGACGCGGACGGCGATCATTGCGTGACGGTTACTTGCGACAACGACGGTGACAGATGTTGGCGCGAGTCTGAATACAGCAGGAATACGATCTACAGTGGTGCGGGTCGTTGGACTTGCGATGCCGATGGGGACCGGTGTCGGTTTGAGTACGACCGGAAGGGGAAGCACCATCGGGAGCACCACGACGAGGATCACCCGAGCGATAAATAGACTGGAGAACCCTCTCAGCAGCAGCAACCGACACTACCGGGTAACGACCC
>DASTDD010000159.1:0-2816 GCA_035710545.1 Steroidobacteraceae bacterium | reverse complement strand
TTGGGTTGTGCGCCCTTCTGAGCGAGATAGTCCTGCCATTGCGAGAGCGAACCCACCATGGTGAGGTAGATGTAGTCGCACACCAGCTGTTGGGTCTTGTGTATGACCTCGATGTACGCGCTATTGATTCGCGTGATAAATGCCACATAGCCCTCGGGCGTGGGTAGGCTCACGACGCTCAGCAGCTGGTCGTCATAGGGGATCGTCCAGTCGCGGATCTGCCAAGTGCGTCCCCACCGGTCGGTGAAGTGACTGGCGGCCTTGGGCTTGCCCAACGAGGTCACCCGGACTGAGTCGCTGCCGACCACGCGCCGTAGCACGTAGGCCTTGAGGAGCAGGTCCAAGTAGAGCTTGTCGTCTGCATACAATGTGGAGAGGCCGATGCCGTCCGGGGCGCGCAGTCGCACGGCGCCGTTGGCCTCCTCGACCAGGCCATTGTGGTCGAGCTGTACGGTTTCGATCTTCGGCGCCACCGCGACCCAGACTTTGTTCGGGTCCTCGTGCATCAGCTGCGGAAACATCGCGCGCTCGATTGTATTCAAGAGTCGTTCCGAGCCTGCGCCGTGTGGAAACAGGTGCGGTGCATTGTGCTCGAGCAACTTCAGGTTGGCGCCCCAGACCTGCCGCAGTGACAGGTCCAAGACCTTCGCGTACAGCTGTGCCGGGGGCAGCGGCAGGTCGAAGCGCTCGTCGATTGTCAGCGTCTCGCTCGCATCAACTATCGGTACGCGCACCGGCAGGCGGCCGCCAAGGCGCCCCTCGTTTTCCTTGGCGTCAAGCAGTTCCGCGATCGGCAGCGCGGTGTTGAGATTTTCGGCAGTCGACTTGCGCAGCACCAAACCGACGACTTTGCCGTGCTCATCGACCAGCGGTCCGCCGCTGTTGCCCGGTGAGGCCGCGGCAGAAAAGCGCAGCCATTTCCATTGTCCGTCGAGCTCCTCCGGAGTATCCGAGGTGTAGACCCCGTCGCGGATGATCACTCCCTCACCGAGGGCGTTGCCCACCGCATAGACGGTCGTATTGAGCGCCGGCTTGCCGCCGGGCGTCAGGAACTTGGCCCCAGGCGGGGGCTCGCGCAGCGAGAACAGGGCAAAGTCCTGGCGATCGGAGAATTTGAGCACTTGGTCGATGTCGTAGACCTTCCCGGCCGTGTCACGCAGCGCCGGCGGTCCGAACTGGCTGCCGAGGCCGAGGTCGATCACGTGCGCCGCAGTGACGTAGCGGTTCGGACCGATGGCAAACGCCGTCCCGATCGAGCGGTACTTGTCGGTGCGCTGCTGAAAAGGAATCAGATCCATGGGCGGATCGCGCTCATAGGTGACATCACCGTCGGGTGGCTTCAGCTGCACCACCTCGAAGGTCGCGGCACGAACCTGCTGCTGGGCGAGGCTGCTGAGCTCTGCGGCACCGGCCGGCGTGAGCAACGGCAGAGCAGCGAGGAGCACCCCGAGCGCGAGGCGAAGCGCGGGCAACCTGTTGCGCAAACCGGCGGCTCAGCGGCGCAGGATCTTCATCAGGTCTTCGAGCTCGACGCGCACCTGCTTCACGATCTGCTGGCTTTGTGAAACGTCGGTACGGGCCTCTTCGCCGGTGAGCTTGTTGCGCGCGCCCCCGATGGTGAAGCCCTGGTCATACAGGAGGCTGCGGATCTGGCGAATGACGATGACGTCCTGGCGCTGGTAGTAGCGCCGATTACCGCGGCGCTTCACCGGTTTCAGCTGCGGGAACTCCTGCTCCCAATAGCGCAGCACGTGCGGCTTCACGCCGCACAGCTCACTCACCTCGCCGATGGTGAAGTAGCGCTTGCCGGGGATTGCCGGCAGCTGCGCGTTATTCTTTGGCTCCAACATAGGCTTCGACCCGTGCCTTGAGTTTTTGCCCTGGGCGGAATGTCACGACGCGCCGTGCGCTGATCGGGATCTCTTCGCCCGTCTTGGGGTTGCGCCCGGGGCGCTGGTTCTTATCGCGCAGATCGAAGTTGCCGAAGCCGGAGAGCTTGACCTGCTCCCCGCCCGAGAGCGCCGCGCGTACTTCCTCGAAGAACAGATCCACCAGCTCACGCGCCTCCCGCTTGTTGAGGCCGAGCTGATTGAACAGTGCCTCCGCCATCTCCGCTTTAGTCAGGGCCATTTCTTTTATTCTCGAATCTTGGCGTTCAAGTTCTCGCGCAAATCCGCCACCACGGAGGCCATGAGGCGCTCCACATCATCATCCGTAAGCGTGCGAGAAATGTCCTGAAAAATCAAGCCTAAAGCGACGCTTTTTCGACCTTGTTCGAGGCCGGGGCCGCGGTACACGTCGAAAATGCGGAGATCACGCAGGAGGCTTGAGGCGGCCAAGGTTACACGCTCGGCGAGCCTACTTAAAGTCACGCTCTCGTCGACCACGATGGCGAGGTCGCGTCGCACCTGCGGGAAGCGCGAGATCTCCTGATACGCGGAACGGCGCACCGCGAGCGCGGCCTCCAGATCCAGCTCAAAGAGCACCGGCGCATATGTAAAATCGAGTTTCCTCACCAGCGCCGGATGCAGCTCGCCGAGCCAGCCGACGACCTGACCGCGGCGCAGCACACGCGCGGCACGTCCTGGGTGCAGCGCGGCAATGGAGCCCACCTCGAAACTGAACGACTCGCTCTCGCCGGTCCCGGCGAGCAGCGCCGCGACGTCCGCCTTCACGTCGAAGAGGTCCACGCTCCCGCGCATGTCCTTCGGCAGCCCCCACTGCTCCGGCAGGCGCGCGCCGAGCGCGACGCCCGCGACCGAGTCGGTCTCGCGCGTCGTGCGGCCGTCGACTTCGAAGCGCGTGCCGTGCTCGAA
>DASTDD010000158.1:0-9117 GCA_035710545.1 Steroidobacteraceae bacterium | reverse complement strand
GGGCCTCTACCCGTACGTCATCCCGTTCTCGGGCGCCGCGATGGCCACCGACTCGACGCTTGCCCCGTATACGGTGCACGAGCGCCGCGAGGTGCGCGGCACCGGGATTGTTTGGGAGCAGCCGGCCAAGATCCTGCCCGTGGACACGCAGGTGCGTGCGACCATCCTTCAAATCGAGAGCGCCTACGAGGAACTCCTCGCGGATCTGCAACGGCATAGCACCCACCTGCCCTCGCGCGTGCGCTCGCTGCTTTGGATCCTCGCGTCGCTTCCGGCGATGGCCGCGCACGGGCTGCCGGTGGCGGACGCGACGGAACTGCGCCGCGAGCTCGCGACGCGGTTGCCGCAGTCCTGCCCAGCGGCCGCGCCACAGGTGGCGAGCGCATGAGGGCTCCACGGACTTGGACGCTGCTGGCGCCGCTGGCGGTGTGCGCGCTGCTGAGCCTCTGGATCGTGCTGGCTGCCGCGAACATCGAGGCCGCGAGCTTCTCACTACTGCTGTACGGCCTCGCCAACCTGATCGTCTATACCGACGCTCTCGACTTCCTGCTGCGCCTACACGTGCGCCGTCGCCACACGGCGCCTGCGGATGCGAGCGCGGGCAACCGTAACGTTTCCATCGATCTCGTGGCCTCGCTCCCCGAGGGCATCAGGCGCATGGTGCCGATCCGCTCGTACGCCATCGTCGCTTCCGTCCACAATCTCGACGATCAGCTGGATGAGTTCACCGACGCCTTCGCACCCTACCGGGAGCGCACCTGGCTGATCAGCGACGGGTCCACCGACGCTACGGTGCTGCGGCTGCAGCAGGCGGGTTGGCGAGTATTCGACGACGGCGTCAACCGCCGCAAACCCGGCGCACTGCGCGTGCTCCTCGAGCGGCTGCCGGAGTACATCGAGACTGTCGTGGTGGTCGATCCCGACATCCGCATCCGCTCGCGCGCCGCGGGCAGTTCGGCCTCGCTCGAAGAGGTGATCGGGGACTTCCAGCAGTCGGGCGCGGCCGCGGTGTGTCCGCGCGTCATGATCGAGCCCGACGGCTTTCTGGCGCGCTTCCAGGCTTTCGAGTATGCGCTTGCCTTCCGCGTCGGCCGCGAGAGCCTGGCCGACTACAGCATCACCTCCGGAGTGTCCATCTACCGGCGCGACGCGCTGTGGCGCGCCTTGCATCATCATTCGCTCTCGGTATATGCCGAGGATTTCGAAAACGCCATCGTGCTGCTCAGCCAGGGCGAGCGCATTTATTATGACGGCCGCCTGGTCGTGAGCACCGAGGGACCGGGCACCCTCGGGCGCTGGTTCTCGCAGCGCGTCGGCTGGTATCACGGGCTGCTCAAGGTCTACACCGAGCGTGCCGGCGCGATCTGGCGCATCAGCAAGCGTGCGCCGTTCGCCATGTACCACTTCGTGATCTACATCGGCGGCCTGTCGCTCTTGCTGCACGTGGTCAAGATCATCAGCGGGCTGCTGCTCGTCGCCAGCCTCATCGGAGGCTTCGACAACCTGCTCCTGACCAACGTGCTGCCGCACAACGCCCTCACCAACCCCAGCTACTTCATCGGCGCGGTGGGCAGCTATCTGGCGTTAGGCGTCGTGGCGCTGTTTACCGTGGTGCCACGGGCCGAGCGCGGCTACATCGCCCCGATCGTGCCGCTCTATCTGCTCTACGCGCTCACCCACATCGTTCCCATGACCGTCGGCTTCGGTAACTACTTTGCCCTGCAGCTATGGGGTAGGCGGATCTATCGCGATCACTACGAATCACATGTTCCGGCCGCCGCCGCTACGTTCGTGTCCGTGCAACCCCCGCGGAGGCCCTGGTGAGCTCCGACGCCAGCGCCCGGCTTCTCCCCCCGGTCCGGTATTGGGACGAGCGCGCCCGACGCTTCGCCTCGCAGGGCGACGGGCTGGCGGCGGTGTGCTCGTACGGCATGCCGTCGTTCCACAACCGCAGCATTCACTTGTGCCAGTACCTGGCGCTGCGGCCCTGGCTGCGGCCGCTCCCGGGCACGCGGGTGCTTGACGTCGGCTGCGGCGTGGGCCGCTGGAGCCGTCTACTGGCAGCGCGGGGTGCGTGCGTGACCGGGGTGGATCACAGCTCGGCCATGATTGCCGAAGCCACGCGCCGCACGAGCGGCGCAGACCTCAGCAGTCGCTGTCGCTTCCTTGTGCAGGACCTCGCCGAGCTCGACGCCGGCGACGGGTTCGATCTGATACTGAGCGTCACGGTGCTGCAGCATATCCTCGAGCCGGCGGCGCTGCGTACGGCGGTCGAACGCCTGGCGCAACACTTGTCGCCCACCGGCACGCTTCTGCTCCTCGAAGCTGCTCCCCGGCGCCATACCCAGTCGTGCGACAGCGCCGTCTTTCGCGCCCGCGAGCGCAGCAGCTATCTGGAGCTGTTCGCGCAGTGTGGCCTGACGCTGCGCACCCTGAGGGGCGTCGACCCGGTGCCGTTTCGGCCGTGGCTGCTGCCGTATCTGCGCAGCCTACCGCGTCCAATAGGGTTGACAGCGCTCGCGCTCAGCACCGCGCTGTCACTGCCCGTCGACATCCTTTTCGGGCGCCGGGCGGTCGGGGCTTCCTGGCATGCGCTGTTCGTTCTCGGGCAGGCGCGGGACCGGCATGCGCATTAGCACGCGCATAGGTGTCGCGTTTGCCATCCTCGTGCTGCTCGGGGGCCTCGCGACGCTGGGCTGGTGGTACCAGCAGAAGCAGGTCGCCCCCGGGCAGACCGCGAGCGAGCTGGCGGTCGGCGTCACCAGCCCCGATGACCGTGGCCCCGGGACGCTGCGCGAGGCGCTGTTCGTGGTCGCTTCCGCTCCAGGCAAAGCGGTCATTTCGATCCGCGTGCGCAAGATCGCCGTTGAGACTCCGCTGCCACCGCTCGTCAATCCGCACGGTGTGAGAATTGTCGCTCAGGCCCCGGGCGCGGAGATCGATGCGCATGCCCTGGGTAACGCCCCGCTGTTCGACGTCGCGGCCAGCAATCACTCGCTCGAGGGGCTGGTACTGCGCAACTGCTCCGGCCCCGGGATCCTGCTGCGCACCACTCACTTTCATCTGCGCGCGAGCACCCTAGACTCCTGCGATGTCGGCGTGGATATCGCTGAGAACGCCGGTGACGTCCTGCTCGAGCGCAATCATTTCAGCAACGATCGGATCGGGGTACGTCTAGCCGCTTCCATCCGTAACACGGTGATCGTCGGCAATGACTTCCTGAACGACAAAGAGGCGGGGCTGTGGGCGGTGCGCGGCGAACCGGACCGTGGCTCGGCCGTCAACGTGCGCGAGAATCACTTCAGCGGCGGGCGCAGCGGCGTGGTCGTCGGCAACATCGCCCTTGCGGTCGAGCGCAACGACTTTGCCGGCGCTGAGGAGTCCGCCATCCACGTGCTCGGCGCCGGCGCCGTGGTGCGCGGTAACCACGTGAGCGGTGGACCGGCGATGGGAATCGTGGCCGAGAACGCCCGCCAAGCGATCGTCGAGGGCAACGAGCTCGAACACCTCGCCGCCTACGGCATCATGGTGCGCAGCTCCGTCGATACGGTAGTGCGCGGCAACCGGATACACAACTGCGGCTACGGACTCGCTTTTGTGCTCGGCGATCCGCGCCGTCCGAGCACTGCTCTCGAGAACACCATCATCGAGCCGCAATTCAACGGCATCGACGTGGTGGGCGATTCGCCGATTCTGAAGCGCAACCAGGTGCTGCAACCGCATGCCTATGCGCTGCATGTGACGGATTTTCAGCCACCCGGCGGCCAGAAGGTGCTGTCACATCCCTTCCTGGAAGGCAACAACTTCCGCGCTGACGGTACCTTGGTGGCGTCCGGTGAAACGCGTGGCCCGGTGAGGCAGCCGTGAACCCGGAGGCCACCCAGGTCCTGCCGGCCCTCACGTGGCATGACCCACGCATACATCTACTCGATGACACTTGGCTCCTGACCATATTCGCGATCCTGTTCGCGGTGGCGTTGCCGTGGCTGGTCAGCGGCCTGACGATCGACTTCGTTCCCGTGGCCGCCGGCCTCCTCGCCCTCGGCGCCATCCACATCGCCTTCGCGGCCATGACGGCGCGCGCCAGCGCCAATCGCCTGCGGCGACGGCGCGCGCTCGCAGCGCTGCACGCGCTTGGTGTTCTTGTCATAGCGTTCATATGGCAACACGCCGGCGGCCTGCAGAATCCGTTGTTCCTCGCCGTCTTCGCCCTGCCGATCATCGGCGCGATCTTCATCTCGCGCTGGCAGCCCTACGCCATGGCGCTGTTGACGGCGTTCGCGGTAAGCCTCGTGGCGGCGAGTGAGGCACCCGAGCTGCGCTGGTATGTGCCTTCCCTGAGCGCCGCGGCACAGTGGCTGCAGAGCCTGCTGGGAGCGAGCGCGACGCGAGGTGGCCTGCCGTTCGCTGGGTTCTATGCGCCGGCCGAGTACTTCGTCGTCCTGCTCGAAGTGTTCGTGATCATGCTGTTCGCGTGCGCCATCGCCGCCGAGTATCTCGGCACCGTTTTCGAGCGACTGCACCTACAGATGGCCGCCGCGCGGGCCGAGGCTGAGCGGGGTCACCAGCTGTGGTCCGCCCTGCTCGAACGGCTGCCGCTGCCCGCCTTCCTGCTGGATGCCGACACCACCGAGGTGGTCGGTGCCAGCGCCGCAGCCCTCGCGCAGTTCTCGGCCGAGGAGACCCCGCTGGTCGGCCGCAAGTTCTTTGACGCCGTGCACTTTGCGTACCCGGAAGTGGTGCAGGAGCTGATCGTCGGTGCGGGCGGGGCGGCCGACCTCTGCACCGTGCGCAAGGGTGCGCAGCTGCTCGCCACCGAAGTGCGCGTGCAACACATGGCGCAGAAGGGACGGCGCTTTGCGCTCGTCGTCATTCGCGACGTGACCGAGGCCTTCGGGGTGCAGGCGGCGCTCGATGCCGCCGAGCACGCCGCCCTGGTCATCGATGCCCAGGGACACGTGCTGGCCTTCAACAGACCGGCGCGAGCGCTGTTCTCCGATACCGCGCTAGGCGCCGAGATGTCCCAACTGCTGCCTCAAGCGCAGGGAAGCGAGCGCTGGTGGGACCCGGGCCTCAGCGGGCGGAGGAAGATGCATCTGAACATCCAGCGCCGCGTCTTTCAGGTAACCGCCTCGAGCGTGGTGCTGCCGGGCGAGGCCGCGCGCCTCTACGTACTCGCTTTTCTGCCCGCCGCGCAGATGGCGGCACCCGACCAGACAAGCACCACTCTCACCAGCTTGGGACGGCGGCCATGAGATCACTCGCACCGAGTTTGGGCATCGCGGCGCTGCTGTGCGGCCACTCATTGGCCTGGGCAGATAACCCGGCAACGCCGTCTCCGCCGGCGGATGAGCGCCTCGTGTTCAGCGCCGACGGCGGGTCGCTCACAGGCGGGAGCGGTGCCGGAGGTGGCGCCCTCACCTGGCTGCGCAACATCGGTTCCGGCGTCATCGGGCTGGGCGGGGAGTACCAGAGCGTCGCGAACGCCCACTGGATCCTCGGGAACCTGAACGCCTCCGTCACGCTCGGACAGGGTGATTGGAAGACCAGCCTGTATGCCGACGGCCACGAAGGCGCCGGTGATATCGGCGCGCACGCCTTCCACTACTCGATCGTCGACGGCGGACTCATCGCCTCCCTTGGCCCGGTGTTCTCGCTGCAGCTCGAGGAGCGCCGCATCGACATCGATACGAGTCACGGCCACCTGCCCAAAGTGGGCCTGTCGTTGCGCATGACGCCGCAGCTCACCGGGTCGGTATCCTATGCGCAGTCCTTCGGCGGCAATCTCGAAACCAAGCTCAAGACCGTGCGCCTGGACTACAGCAGTGCGGTGTTCAGTTGGCTGGCAGGCTACGCCTGGGGACCGGCCTCACCGGCGGCCGTCAACCTGCAGGTGATCGGCCCGACCGCCGGTCCGCTGAAGGAAGGATTCATAGGCGTCGGCAAGTCTTTCGGCCGCACCGATTGGCAGCTGCTTGGCGACTATCAGAGTCTCAACGGGTTCAAGCGCAGCACGGTGACGCTCGCCTGTACGCTGCACCTGGGCAGTCGCGGCTGATGAGCAGACTGAGAGTCAGAGCTCACTCGAGCTGGCTAGCACCCCTTCTGGTCGCGATCGCGGTGCTGCTGGCGGGTGCACGCCTGATTGCGGTCAGCGTGGCCGAGCGCACCGACGAGCTGCGCGTTACGGCCCGGACTGCAGTCGCGCGCCATACCCGCCTCATCCACAGCGAGCTCACTGCGCTCGGGGAGCGCGCCCGCGTGGCAGCCGACCTAGCCGCGGCACCCAGGCCCGGGGCTTCACGCCCCGAGCCCGATACCTTCCTCATGGATTCCGCCGGAACGGTGCTGCAGGCGGCAGATGCCGCCGTGGCGCGCGCCATTGCCAGCGAGGTGAGGGCAACCCAATTGCCTCTCAGTGCGGCGGGAGAGCTCTTCGGCCCGGTGCGGTACGGCAGTGAATGGATCGTGGCGGCACTCTCCCCTTCCGCCGGGCGCTGGGGCGTGGCTTACGAGAATCTGGATGCCCTGCTCGCGCATGCGGACTTCGGCGCCCTCGTCAGCGAGGGCTACGACTTCCGCCTCTTCCAGGCCGACCCGGCGACGCATCGGCCGCGCGTGTTTCTGAGCTCAGCCCCGGAGCCGCTGGATGAAGCCGCGCTTGACGCGGTACGTAGTCCGATCCGCGCGGCCGGTGCCTCGGTGGACTATCTGATGCTCGCCATCCGTCCGCGCACCGGCTGGTATCCGGCGCGCGCGCTCGCCACCGAAATCGGCCTGCTGATCCTGCTCACCTGGGCATTCGCCTTCGGCGCCTACGATCTCACCCACAGCCTCAATCGCACACGCGCCGTGCTCCTCGCCACCCGCGCGCGGCTGCACCGGGCCAACGAGAGACTGGTGCAGGAGATCGAACAGCGCCAGACGCTGCAAGAGAGCGTTGAGCACGCTCGCTTCCGCGACCCGTTCACGGGGCTTCCCAACCGGCGCGCCTTCATGGATCAGCTCGACCGCGCCCTGCGCGAGGTGCGGACGCGGCGGCGGCGTAGCCTCGCGATCTTCCTGATCGACATCGATCGCTTCACGATCATCAACGACACACTCGGGCACACTGCGGGTGACGAGCTCATGCTGCAGGCCGCGCAACGGCTCGCCGGGGTGCTGCATGCGGTCGAGTGCCAGCTCGCCCGCTGGAGCGGAGATCAGCTGGCGGTGCTCGTGTACGACGTAGCTTCGGAGAGTGCGGCGCGTACCCTTGCCAGGCAGCTGCAGGAGGCCGGCGAAGAGCCCTTCGAGCTGCGACAGCATCGACTCGGAGTGAGCTCGCGCATCGGCTTCACCCGTATCGACTCGGGTCTGCAGCGTACCGAGGATGCGATGCGCGAGGCGGATCTGGCGCTCTCCGTCGCGAAGCGCCAGGCCCTGCCCGCAGTCGGCTACACCGCCGGAATAGGCGGGGCTGCGGTGAGCCTCGTCAGCCTCGAGGCGGATCTGCACGTCGCCCTTGATCGCAATGAGTTCCGGCTGTTGTTCCAGCCCATCGTCGACTTGCGCCGGCAACGCGTAGTGGGGGCAGAGGCGCTCTTGAGATGGCGGCATCCGGTAGAGGGCCTGCTGACCCCGGACAAGTTTCTGGCGATTGCCGAAGAGGCCGGCGTAATCGTCCCGGTGACCCGCTGGGTGATCCAGCGGGTGTGCCGGCTCGCCGCGGAATGGCGCCGCCGCCTGCCGCAGGGGACGGACTTCTATTTGAGCGTGAACCTCTCGGCCGCGGTGCTGCGCCATCCCGGCTTGCGCGACTACATCGCGCGTACCCTGCAGGAGACCCATACCCCGGCTGGAAACTTGAAGTTCGAGCTCACCGAACGGGGCCTGATCAGCAACGTCCCCGCGGCGCGCGAGCTGCTCAATGCATTTCACAACATGGGCATCGGCCTGATGCTGGATGACTTCGGCAGCGGTTACTCCTCCCTCAGCTACCTGCAGCTCTTCCCCTTCGACTACGTGAAGATCGACCGGCCATTCGCGAGCCGCACCGGCTCGGAGCGCGCCAACAACGCCATCACCTCCGCCATCCTGCAACTGACCTCGAGCCTCGGACTGCAGGCGGTCGCGGAAGTGGTCGAGACCAAGGCCGCAGCGGATGCCCTTCGACAAATGGGTTGCGACTTCGGGCAGGGGTATTTCTTCTCGGCACCCGTAGAGGCCGAAGAAGCGCTCCGTCAGCTGCGGGAGGGGTCCCTCCCCGACACTGCCGCGGTCGCCGCGGAGGACGACTCACCCACGCTGATCCTGCCGCCCGGCGTCATTCTCACCAGCAAGATCACAGACGACGCCGAATCCCACGAGGAGCCTTCGACGAGCTGAGGCGGCGCAGCGGGCTGCGTTTCCAGGCATCGGCAGCTTCAGGATCTTCGCCAGCTACGACATGTGCAGAATGACGCTTCGCGTGCTTGGCGATGCCTTCGTATATGGACTGCGATTCATAGGTAAGCATGCTTGGCGCATGGCGTTGTGGTTCTTTTGCCTGCTCATTCCGTTGTGGGGCTTTGCCTCTCTGGTCGGCGAACTACACGAGAACGTAGCGTTTCCTTTCGACGCGCCAGTCCTGAACATGTTGCATGCAATGGCGACCCAAAAGCTGGATCGCTTCTTCGTTGTGATGAGTCGACTAGGCTATTTATGGGGCGTCGTCCCGCTGGACGTGATCGTGCTCGTTGCGCTCACGCTGCGCAAACGGCTTCGCGATGGCTTGTTCTTTGGCATCGCGGTCGTTGGCTCGGCCACCTTAAATATCGTCGCAAAAAATCACTTTGCGCGCGTGCGCCCCGACCTGTGGCTGTCGCTCGCACCGGAAACGACCTTCAGTTTCCCAAGCGGCCACGCGATGGGCTCCGCCACACTCGGCGCGGCGCTGATCATCTTGTCCTGGCCGACTCATTGGCGCTGGCCGATCACGGTCGCCAGCATCGGTTTCGTGCTGCTGGTCGGCGTTTCACGAGTCTATTTGGGTGTGCATTATCCTTCCGACATTCTCGCAGGATGGTGCGCGGCAGTCGCATGGGTGTTTGGAATGTACGTGTTAGTTGAGCGAAAGGCACCCCCACCGCCACCGAG
>DASTDD010000157.1:0-36649 GCA_035710545.1 Steroidobacteraceae bacterium | reverse complement strand
CGGCCGGACTTGGCGACGCCCTCGAGCAGCGGCAGCAGCTCGCGGATGTTGGAGATCTTCTTGTCGACCAGCAGGATCACGGGCTTCTCGAGCTCCGCGGTCTGGCTCTGCTGGTTGTTGATGAAGTACGGCGACAGATACCCGCGGTCGAACTGCATACCTTCGACCACTTCGAGCTCGTTCTCGAGGCCCGAGCCTTCCTCGACGGTGATCACGCCTTCGCGGCCGACCTTGTCCATCGCATCGGCGATGGTCTTGCCGATCGACTCGTCACCGTTGGCGGAGATCGTGCCGACCTGGGCAATCGACTTCGAGTCCTTGGAGGGCTTGGAGATCTTCTTCAGCTCCTCGACGGCGGCGATGACCCCCTTGTCGATGCCGCGCTTGATGTCCATCGGGTTGCGGCCCGAGGAGACGGCCTTGAGGCCCTCGCGGATGATCGCCTGAGCGAGCACCGTGGCGGTGGTCGTGCCGTCACCGGCCTCATCGGAGGTGTTGGACGCGACTTCCTTCACCATCTGCGCGCCCATGTTCTCGAACTTGTCCTTGAGCTCGATCTCCTTTGCGACCGACACACCATCCTTCGTGATGGTGGGCGCGCCGAAGCTCTTCTCGAGCACGGCGTTACGGCCCTTCGGACCCAGTGTCGCCTTGACGGCGTTAGCGAGGACATTCACGCCTTTGAACATGCGCTGGCGTGCATCGTCGCTGAATCTGACTTCTTTTGCTGCCATTTTCGTGGATCCTTCGGCTATTTGCCTTCAATTACGGCCATAACGTCCTCTTCTCGCATCACTACCAGCTCCTCCCCTTCGACGCGGACCTCGGTCCCGCTGTACTTGCCGAAGAGGATCTTGTCGCCGACTTTGACGTCGAGAGGACGGACCTGTCCGTCTTCGAGGATCTTGCCCTTGCCAACTGCCACGATCTTTCCCTGTACGGGCTTTTCGGCCGCGGTATCGGGAATCACGATGCCGCCCGGCGAGGTACGTTCCTCCTCCAGGCGCTTCACGATGACGCGGTCATGAAGAGGACGAATCTTCATGGATTTCGCTCCTTTGAAGCTGCTGAATTGAATGGGATTTTTGACCCCCGGCAGCCTGTTAGCACTCTGCCTGGGCGGCTGCTAATGATAGTGGGGACTGTGGGGATTTCAAGCGCGGGAGAAACTTTTTTTTCGCGGGGCCGCCAATCAGCCACGTTCCGCCTCGGAAGGCACCGGAACGACCGAGGAAGCTGCCCGGAGGCCCCCCTGGCGGCCGCGGTCGGGCTCGGGAGCGCTTTTCGCCGCCAGCCGAGCTGAACCTGCGCTCGCCGGTGTCGCTCCAATCGGCCGCGGAACCTCGATTTAGCTGGCGGGCGCCGGGATCCCCGATGAAAATGCGGGTCAAGTCACTTCATATGGCCGAACGAGCAGAAATCATCTGCACTGCGGATCTCGCTTCCTTTTCAGCGGATTCCTATGCATAGCCCATCTATTGGACATAACGCTCGCCACCTGCTGGTGCGGGTGACTGCACTGGCCGCGGGGATGCTGCTCCTCGGCCCCGCCGCTTCGGCGGCCGAAACAGGCTCTCGCTCGGCAATCGATTCGGCGCTGAGCCCGGGTGCCACGCAGTCGGGCGATAACTTCCTGCCTCCTGACGAGGCCTTTCGCTTCGATGCCACGGCGCAGGGCCCGGATCGCGTCCAGCTGGTCTGGGAGATCACTGACGGCTACTACCTGTATCGCGCGCGCATAAAGGCGGTGACGACAAGCGACCAGGCCCAGCTGGGTCAACTCGCCCTGCCTCCCGGTGAGACCAAGGTCGACGATTACTTCGGCAAGCAGGAGGTCTATCACCATCAGCTTGTCGGGACCCTGCCAGTCGCGCACGCTGGCGGAGGCGCCTTTGAGCTGCCCCTGAAAGTCACTTACCAGGGCTGCGCGACGGCGGGCCTGTGCTATCCGCCCATCACCAAGACGATCAACCTGAGCCTCCCGGCGGGGCCCGCATCGTCGGCGATGAACGCGTCGGCCGCCACCGCGGGCGGCTCTGCCGCGACCCGGGACACTTCGGGTGGATCCGCGGGGGCAACGGCTGCGGGAGCGAGCGGTGCCGCGTCGGGTTTCGTCTCGGAGCAGGACCGGCTGGGCCTTCTGCTTCGCGATGGCAATCTTGCGCTGGTGCTGGTCACGTTCTTTGCGCTCGGGGCTCTGCTTTCCCTGTCGCCCTGCGTGCTCCCGATGATCCCCATCCTGTCAGGCATCATTGTCGGGCAGGGCGACAAGGTGACCGCGGGGCGCGGCTTCTCCCTCGCCTTCACTTACGTGCAGGGAATGGCTTTGACTTACGCTGCGGCCGGCGCCGCCTTCGTTCTCGCGTTCAAGCAGGCGCCGCAGGCGTTCTTCCAGCAGCCGTGGATCGTCGCCCTCTTCGTTCTGCTGTTCTGCGCGCTGGCGCTTGCGATGTTTGGCGCGTACACGTTGCAGCTGCCGAGCTCCCTGCAAACACATCTCACGGCGCTGAGCAACCGCCAGAAGACTGGCACGTACGTCGGTACGTTCATCATGGGAGCGCTTTCCGCCCTAGTCGTGACGGCGTGTGTGGCCCCGGCACTCATCGCGGCCTTGTCGGTGATCAGTCAGAGCGGGAAGGTCGCACGCGGAGCGCTCGCTTTATATGTGACGGGTCTGGGAATGGGCGTGCCACTGTTGCTGGTGGGTGCTTCCGCGGGCTCGCTCCTGCCGCGGGTGGGCCCGTGGATGGATACGGTGAAGTCGCTGTTTGGCGTGCTGTTTTTGGGCGTTGCGATCTACTTCCTGCAGTCTCTCGTGCCTCAGGCCATCAGCATGCTGCTGTGGTCGGCACTCGCGGTAATCAGCGGATTCTGGGTCTTCGCGCTCAAGGCGCGCGACGGCGGTCCAGCGCCAGCGGCCGTCCGCGCGGCCGGTTTGCTGGGGCTGGTTTATGGCGTGCTCCTGCTGATCGGCGTGGCAGCTGGCGGTCAGGATCCGCTCCAGCCTCTGAGCACGCTGCGCGCGGGCGCTGCTACGCCTGCCGCTGTGAAGGAGCCGACACTGGCATTCGCGACCGTGAAGTCGGTGAACGACCTGCAGCGGAGCATCGCCGCGGCGAGTGCCGCCGGCAAACCGGTCATGCTCGACTTCTACGCGGATTGGTGTGTGTCCTGTAAGGAAATGGAGCGCTACACCTTTTCCGACCCGACGGTGCAGTCGGCCCTCGCAAACGCCGTGCTGCTGCACGCGGATGTGACCCGGAACGATGATCAGGACCAGGCGCTGCTGCATCACATGGGAATTCTCGGCCCTCCGACCATCGCCTTTTACGGACCGGACGGACAGGAGCGGCGCAATTTCCGGGTCGTCGGTTACATGAAGCCCGCGGACTTCGCCTCGCTCGTGCATCGCGCACTGGGCACCGACCTCAGTGCTTCCGCGAGCGCCATTCCTGGGACGATGTGAGGACGGCGCACCGCCTCGCCCTTGCCTTCGGCGTGATCTGTCTGGGCGGCGCCGCCGGCTTCTTCGCCGCTCGTATGCTTCGCCACACCGGTAGCTACGCGGTCGAGAATTCGCCTGGAAGAGCTGCAGCGACTCGCGCTCCGGCTCCGCGAGCCGCCTCTCCCGATGACTCCGCGGACGAGCCTCGTCCACCGCAGCCGCACGCAGTTCCCGCGACGCTCCCGGATCTGACGCTGCCGGATCTCCAGGGCAGCAAACGCTCGCTCTCTGACTGGAAGGGACATCCGCTTCTGGTGAACTTCTGGGCGACGTGGTGTGAGCCCTGCCGCCGCGAGATACCCCTCCTCGAGAGGCTTCGGCACGAGCGCGCCGCCGAGGGAGTCGAGGTCGTTGGAATTGCGGTGGACTTCCGGGATGCCGTCCAGCGCTACGCGCGCGAGATGCGCATCGACTATCCTGTCCTGATCGGCGAGCAGGACGGACTCGGTGCCATCTCAGCCTTCGGGATGGATACCGTTTTCCCGTTCACGATCTTCGCCGATAAACAGGGCCGGATCCTGACGCTCAAGGTCGGCGAGCTGCATCGGGACGAGGCCGCCTTCATTCTCGACCGGCTGCGCGAAGTCGACGCGGGCAGGCTGGATCTGGGCGCCGCCCGGCGGGAGGTCGCGGACGGTGTGGCCAACCTCGCAGCGCAGCGAGCGCGCGCCGAAGCGGCGGTCGGCCGCGGATCCGCGCCGAATCGCCCCCCGGCCGCCGCCGCAGGGGCATCGATTCCCGACCGATCGGCGCCAAACGGGTCCAAGACGCACTGATCCGCGCCCAATCGCGCCAGGATGTACCCTATTCCGCGCGAATTAGGTTACATTCGCGACTTTTCATGGGTCCAACCCGTGCGTTTCAGCTGCGAAAAGTGATGAGCCCAGATGGCGCGCGTGCTGCTATTGAATGGCCCGAACCTGAACCTGCTGGGCACCCGCGAGCCGGGCGTCTATGGCCCCGATACGCTCGAAGCGATCGAGCAGCATCTCGTGCAGCTCGCGCGCGCGGCCGGCCACGAGCTGGTGGCCTTCCAGAGCAACGCCGAGCACGAGTTGATCGGGCGAATCCATGGCGCCGCGCAGGCCGGCATCAGCTTTGCGCTGTTCAATCCCGGGGCCTTCACCCACACCAGCATCGCCCTGCGGGATGCGCTGCTGGCGGTGAGGCTGCCGTTCATCGAGGTTCATCTTTCCAACACGCACGCGCGCGAGCCGTTTCGGGCGCATTCCTACTTTTCCGACATCGCCGACGGGGTGATCTGTGGCCTCGGCGCCTTCGGCTACGAGCTGGCGATGCACGCCGCGATCCGCCAGCTTGCCCGGCGCTCCTGAGCGCACGGCGGCGGTTGCCCGCAAGAGTCGAGCTCAATCCCATCCACGGAACCGCAAAAGGGGAGCGTTCCACAGCATGGACATCCGAAAAATCAAGAAACTGATCGAGCTGCTGGAGGAATCCGGCATCGCGGAGATCGAGATAAAGGAAGGCGAGGAAGCGCTGCGAATCAGCCGGATGCCGACGGGCGCCGCGGCGAGCCATGCACTGTCGGCCCAGCTGGCAGGCCTGCCCCTCGCCGCGCCGCTGCAGGTCCCGGCGAAAGCGGCCGCCCCCGCCGCGACCGAAGGAACGCCGCCCAAGGCGAAGGCAAACGAGCATGTCATCACTGCACCGATGGTCGGAACGTTCTATGCCTCACCCTCGCCCGGGGCGAAGCCGTTCATAGAGATCGGCGATGAGATCAAGATCGGCCAGGTGCTGTGCATCATCGAAGCGATGAAAATGATGAATCAGATCGAGGCCGACCGGGCCGGCCGTGTCACGTCCATCATGGCGCGCAACGGCGATCCGGTTGAGTTCGGTCAGCCGCTGTTCGTGGTCGAATAGCCGTCCGCCATGCTGGAGAAGGTCGTCATCGCCAACCGCGGCGAGATCGCTCTGCGGATCCTGCGTGCCTGCCGCGAGCTCGGTATCAAGACGGTCGCCGTGCATTCGACCGCGGACTACAGCTTGAAACACGTGCTGCTCGCGGACGAATCGGTCTGCATCGGTCCGCCGCCCTCGGCGGGCAGCTATCTCAACATGCCGGCCATCATCAGCGCCGCGGAGGTGACCGATTCCGTCGCGATTCACCCCGGCTACGGCTTTCTCTCCGAGAACGCCGATTTCGCCGAGCGTGTCGAGAAGAGCGGCTTCGTTTTCGTCGGACCCAGGGCCGAGACCATCCGTACCATGGGCGACAAGGTCTCTGCCATCCGTGTAATGAAGTCGCACGGTGTGCCCTGCGTGCCCGGGTCGGATGGACCGCTGGGCGCCGATCCGGACGAGAATCTGCGCATCGCGCGCGACATCGCCTATCCCGTGATCATCAAGGCATCGGGCGGCGGCGGCGGCCGCGGAATGCGGGTCGTGCACAGCGAGGCATCGCTGTTGAATGCCATCGGGATCACCAAGGCCGAGGCGCGGGCGGCCTTCGCAAACGATCAGGTCTACATGGAGAAATTCCTGGAGCGCCCGCGTCACATCGAGTTCCAGGTGCTCGCCGACGGGCAGGGCAATGTGATTCACCTGGGCGAGCGGGACTGCTCGATGCAGCGCCGCCACCAGAAAGTCATCGAGGAGGCGCCCGCGCCGGGCATCACACTCCGGCAGCGCAGGGTCATGGGTGAGCGCTGCGTGGAAGCCTGTCGCGCCGTGGGCTACCGGAGCGCGGGTACGCTCGAGTTCCTGTTTCAGGATGGCGAGTTCTACTTCATCGAGATGAACACGCGCATCCAGGTTGAGCACCCCGTAACCGAGCTCATCACGGGCATCGATCTGGTGAAAGCGCAGCTGCTGATTGCCGCTGGCGAGCCGCTGCGTTATGTACAGAGCGACGTGCAGATCCGCGGCCACGCGATCGAGTGTCGTATCAACGCGGAGGATCCGAAGTCCTTCATGCCATCGCCCGGACCCATACGCCTGTGGCACGCCCCGGGTGGTCCCGGTGTGCGCGTCGACAGCCACGTGTACTCCGGCTACAACGTGCCGCCGAACTACGACTCGCTGGTTGGCAAGATCATCGCGCACGGCGACAGCCGCGAGGCGGCCATTGCACGCATGAAGAACGCGCTCGCGGAGATGGTGATCGAGGGAATCAAGACGAACGTGCCGCTGCACCAGGAGATCTTCAACCACGCTGCATTCCAGAAGGGTGGCACCGACATCCACTACCTCGAGAGAAGGCTGGGCCTGAGGTAATACACCACGCGCCCCGGCTCCCTCGTGCAGCTCTCATTCGAGCTCGGCCCTGTGGATCCCGCACGCGCCGAACAGGCGTGCTTCGATTGCGGGGCCGGCTCCGTCACGTTTCTGGATGCCCATGCCGATCCGGTCCTGGAGCCGCTGCCGGGGGAAGTGCGGTTGTGGCCCACCACGCGGGTGCTGGCGCTGTTTGCGCCGGACAGCGCAGTGCCCGGAATCAGGGACCAGCTGAGCGCCCGCCTGGGCATATCCGCCGCTGATATCGAGCTGATGCAGATCGAGGATCGCGCCTGGGAGCGCGAGTGGCTACGCGACTTTCACGCCATGTGTTTCGGGAAGCGCCTGTGGGTGTGCCCCTGGCATGAGCAGATCGGCGACCCGCAGGCGGCAGTCGTCAGGTTGGACCCGGGACTCGCCTTCGGGACCGGGACGCATCCCACCACCGCTCTGTGCCTCGAGTGGCTCGACGCGCACGTCACCGGGGGTGAGCAGGTCATCGACTTTGGCTGCGGCTCGGGAATTCTGGCCATCGCGGCGGTCAAGCTCGGTGCTCAGCACGCACACTGTTTCGACATCGACCCGCAGGCTTTGCTGGCCACGGCGGAGAACGCCCGGACGAATGGTGTGGAGTCTCAATTTTCGGTATATCCCGACGCGGGTGCACTACCCAGGGGTGTCGACCTCGTCGTCGCGAATATACTTTCCGCGCCTCTGTGCCAGCTGGCACGCAGGTTCAGCGCGCTCCTCCAACGCGGCGGCCGAATAGTGCTTGCGGGTCTGCTGGACCACGAGGCCGGCGACGTGACACGGGCTTACAGCCCGTGGTTTGATATGAGTTCCTTCGGGGAGCGCGAGGGTTGGGTCGGTCTGTGGGGGAAGCGGCGCCGGCGGGCCCGGCGTAACTGAGAAGATGTTTACAGTCTGCCCTAAGTGCGCATTGACGCTGGTCGTGACCGCGGCGGATTTGCGGGTCGCGCAGGGCTATGTGCGCTGCGGGCGTTGCTCGAACGTATTCAACGCGCTTGCGCGCCTGTCCGAGGATCGCGAGGCCGCCGCGGCGGCGGCGCAGAACCAGGCTGCCGCACAGCGCGAGCCTGCCCAGAGCCCTCCACCGGCTCCTGCGCGGCCGGAAACGGATCAACCTGCACCTCAGAAGCGGCCGGCCACCGTCTCTGACGCGGGATCCACCTCGTCGATGCGCCAGCCGGGGCTCGAGACTCTGAGCTCGGCCTCGAGCGTGCGCCTGCAGCAGCTCGCGGACGCGCCGCCGGATCCGATTCCACCGTCACCGACATCGGCGACGCCGGCACCGCCGTCACCTGCGCCTGAGAAGTCCGGCGCGGCCGAGGATGACATTCCGGATGACGCTCTGGAGTTCAACCCGGAAGCCACCGACGTCACCAAGGTCTTCGTGGAGCAGGCGCCCAGCCCGGAGTTTCAGGCAGCCACCGGCACGTTCCAGGCGATCCGTCTGGAGGCCGAAGAAGCCCGGGTGCAGGAGCAGCGTGCCCGCGAGGCCGAGCGCTCGGACTCCTCCACGGCCCATCTGGGACCCGTCGACACACAAGTGGACGTGGAAATAGACCCGGAGCTGCTGGCCACCATGGCGCAGCTCGGTTCGCCCTCTGCGCCGCCGCCCGATTCAGCAGCGCCGCACCGGCGCCACGCTGGTGAGGAATCAACATCGACTTCTCCGGTAGCCAAACCGCAAGGCCCACTTGCGCCGGCTGCCCTGCGCACAGCTGCCGGCCCATCCAGTGCGCCGCGCCCAGCTGCCTCTGCGCCCCGGCCGCGCAACCCCTCGGGGGTCAGCGCACTGACCGGAGCGAAACCAACATCATCACCGCAGCCGGCCGCGGCGCCCGGATCAGCCCCGCCGGCGGTGGATTCTTCGCAGGGAGGCTTGCCCACGCCGCTGGCCGCCCGGGCGAGAGCCCGCGTGGAGGCCGCGCGTCCGTCCCTCGAGACCGCGCAGGCCATCCGCTCGATGCTGGTACGCAAGCGCCCGCAGGTCCTGGAAGTGTCCGAGGAGGCCGAGGAATCCGCTGGAGGCGTATCCCATGAGAGGCTGTGGATCGCAGCGAGCGCCGTGATGGCACTGCTGCTGGTGACACAGGTCGTACACCATTACAGAAACGATCTGGCCGCCAACACACATCTCAACCGACCGCTGACCGCATTGTATTCCGCGCTCGGCATGCACCTGGTGCCGCGCTGGAACCTGGGGGCATACGAAGTGCGTCAGCTGGGCGCATCCACAGCTCCCGATGCCCCTGGCCAGATCACCGTCCGGGCGAGCGTCAAGAACGATGCGGATCAGTCGCAGCCGATGCCGCTGCTGCGAGTTACGCTACAGGATCGTTTCGGAAATCGCATTGCCGCGCGCGATGTGCCACCACGGGCCTACCTGCCAGGGGCGGCCCATGGAGGGACATTCCTGTCCGCGGGGCAGCGGGTGGACGCCGAGATGGCCTTCGTCGATCCGGGCGCAAATGCGGTGGGCTTCGAGATCGATGCCTGCCTGCCCGCCCCCGGCGGCGTGATCGCGTGCGCGAACGACGCGCTCTCGCGCTGAAGCGACGACGCAGCGCACATGATCAGGATCGGACCGTATTCACTTCCGGCTGCTGCCGTGCTTGCACCCATGGCGGGCGTGACGGACCGCCCGTTCCGCATCCTATGCAGAAAGCTTGGCGCCGGTCTTGCGGCTTCCGAAATGGTGACTTCCGACGTGCGGCTGTGGAGCACGTCCAAGTCACGGCTGCGCATGAGTCATGAGGGCGAGCCCGAGCCACGCGTAGTGCAACTGGCCGGCGGGGACGCAGAGGCTCTCGCCGAGGCCGCGCAGCTCAATGTGGATCTGGGGGCGCAGGTCATTGACTTGAACATGGGCTGCCCCGCAAAAAAAGTGTGCGGGAAGCTCTGTGGCTCGGCGCTGCTGCGCGACGAGTCGCTCGCAGCACGGATACTCGAGGCGGTCGTCAAGGCGGTACGCGTACCTGTAACGCTGAAGATCCGTACGGGGTGGAGCCGTGACAATCGTAACGGAGTGAGCATAGCGCGCCTGGCCGAGGCGTCCGGGATCGAGGCGCTGGCCGTTCACGGCCGTACGCGGGCGGATTTTTATGAGGGCACCGCCGAGTACGAGACCATCCGCGACATCAAGGCCGCGGTGCGGATTCCAGTGTTCGCCAACGGAGATGTGTCGACGGCGCAAAAAGCGCGCGAGGTCCTTGATTTCACCGGCGCCGACGGAGTAATGCTGGGCCGCGCGAGTCAGGGAGCGCCGTGGATCTTTCGATCCGTCAATGCCTTTCTGGAGAAGGGAATTGCCGCTGCGGCGCTCTCGCGCGTGGAGCTGCGTGATATCATTCTCGGGCATCTCGACTCCCTCTACGCTTTTTACGGCGAAGTCAGCGGAGTCCGGATCGCACGCAAACATCTCGGCTGGTATTGTGAACGATTGCTCGAGGATGCGGCGCCCGTACGCCGTAGTCTGATGGCCGCTGCGACGACGGCAGCGCAGTTCGCGCAGGCAGGCGAATTCCTGCGCAGCTGGGCGGAGCAAGGTTCAGTTCTGACTGGGGACCTTACATGACTGCAAAAAAGAAGACTCGAGCCAGGGGGGAATCCAGCACCCGTTTGAATGGCAGGGAATTGCCCCTGCGTAATCACGCCGAACGGGCGCTGAGCGACTACTTCACCAGCCTGAACGGCCACAGACCGGCGCACCTGTACGACCTCGTGCTGCGCGAGGTCGAGGAGCCGCTGTTCCGCGCGGTGCTCGACTACGCGGAGGGCAACCAGAGCCGAGCGGCCGGGATACTGGGAATCAATCGCGGCACGCTGCGCAAGAAGCTCAAGCAGTTCGGGCTTGCTGGCGACGCGTAGCGGCGGATCGTCCCTGTCACGGCAGCCGGCGCGGCCCCACCGAAGGCGCGGCAGGCTCCGCATTTAAGGCCTTGCAGATGTTGTTGCCCGTCCGCCGCGCGCTCCTCTCCGTCTCCGACAAAACCGGCCTCGCGGAACTGGCTCGGGCTCTTGCGGAGCGCAACATCGAGATCCTGTCCACCGGTGGCACCGCCCGCCTGCTCGCAGGCAACGGTATCCCGGTACGCGAAGTCTCCGCCTACACCGGATTCCCCGAGATCATGGACGGCCGCCTCAAGACGCTGCACCCCAGGATCCACGGCGGTCTGCTCGGGCGCCGCGGCCTGGACGAGGCGGTCATGGCGCTGCACCAGATCGAGCCGATCGACCTGCTGGTCGTGAACCTCTACCCTTTCGCGGAGACCGTCGCGCGTCCCGATTGCAGTTATGCCGAGGCGGTCGAGAACATCGATATCGGTGGTCCTGCCATGCTGCGTGCGGCGGCGAAAAATCATGAGTCGGTCGCAGTAGCCGTCGACCCGCTCGACTACGCCGTGCTGCTGGAGGAGCTGAGATCGCACGCTGGCTGCACTACGCTTGCCACGAGATCGCGGCTCGCGGCCAAGGCCTTCGCCCATACGGCGCGCTATGACACGATGGTGGCCAGCTATCTCGGCGCGGCGCTCCGCCTCGAGGCGGAGCGTTTTCCGGGGACCCTGCCGCTCGTGTTCGACAAGGTTCAGGAGCTTCGCTACGGCGAGAATCCGCATCAGCTCGCGGCTTTCTATCGCGCTCCCGCCTTGCGCGCAGCGAGCGTCGCCTCGGCGCGCGTGCTGCAGGGCAAGGATCTGTCGTTCAACAACATCGCGGATGCGGATACGGCGATCGAGTGCATCCGTCAGTTCGACGAGCCCGCGTGCGTCATCGTGAAGCATGCCAATCCCTGCGGTGCGTCGGTAGCCGCAACGGTCCTCGAGGCCTACGACCGCGCGTATCGCACGGACCCAACGTCGGCCTTCGGCGGAATCATAGCTCTCAACCGGGACCTGGATGCCGCGACGGCCTCCGCGATCATCAGCCGTCAGTTCGTCGAGGTACTGGCCGCGCCGTCCGTATCCGCGGATGCCGCGCGAGCCTTGAGTGCGAAGCCCAACATTCGCGTGCTGGCTCTGGGCGACCTGCGCGGGACTGCGCCGGACGAACTCGAATACCGCGGCGTTACGGGAGGGCTCCTGGTGCAGACCCGCGATACCGGCCACGTGCAAGCCGCGGACCTCAAGGTGGTCACGCGGCGCAAGCCGACACCGCTCGACATGGCTGACCTGCTCTTTGCCTGGCGAGTCTGCAAGTTCGTCAAGTCCAATGCGATCGTGTTTGCACGGCGGGGCAGCACGCTCGGCGTGGGTGCCGGCCAGATGAGCCGCGTGTATTCGACGCGGGTCGCAGCGATGAAGGCGGCCGATGAGAACCTCGAGCTGCCGGGCGCGGTGATGGCATCCGACGCTTTCTTTCCATTTCGCGACGGCATCGACGTGGCCGCGGACTACGGGATCCGCGCCGTGATTCAGCCGGGCGGCTCGCGGAATGATGCCGAAGTCATCACTGCAGCGGACGAGCACGAGATGGCCATGGTGTTCACCGGCATGCGCCACTTCCGCCACTGACGCTCGATGAGAGTCCTGGTCATCGGATCCGGAGGCCGGGAGCACGCGCTTGCGTGGAAATGCGCCGCGTCCCCGCGAGTAAAGCAGGTCATCGTGGCGCCCGGGAACGCCGGCACCGCCGCAGAGCCGGGCGTTCGCAACGCCGACGTACCGGTGAACGATATTCAGGGTCTCGTCTCACTCGCCCAGGCGGAGCGAATCGATCTCACGATCGTAGGGCCCGAGGCTCCTCTGGTGGCAGGCGTGGTGGACGCGTTCCAGACGGCAGGCCTCAGGTGCTTCGGGCCGCGCCGTGCGGCTGCACGGCTCGAGGGCTCCAAGGCCTTCAGCAAGGAGTTTCTGCGCCGCCACCGCATCCCGACGGCCAGTTACCGTACCTTCACACGCGAGACCTTCGACCCGGGCTATGTCCGCCAACAGCGAGCTCCGGTTGTTGTAAAGGCGAGCGGACTCGCGGCAGGCAAAGGGGTGGTCATCGCCGGGGCGGCCGACGAGGCTATCGAGGCCGCGGAGGCCATGTTCGCCGGGCAGTTCGGCGAATCCGGCCGCGAAGTGGTGATCGAGGAGTTCCTCGCCGGAGAGGAGGCCAGCTTCATCGTCATGGCGGACGGACGGCATATCCTTCCCCTCGCCACCTCGCAGGATCACAAAAGACTGCGCGATGCCGACGAGGGGCCGAACACCGGTGGGATGGGTGCGTACTCTCCGGCGCCGATCGTCTCGGAGTCAGTGCATGCGCGCATCATGCGCGAGGTCATCGAGCCTTCGATCCGTGGGTTGGCCGCCGATGGAATGCCCTACACCGGCTTCCTGTATGCGGGAATCATGATTGCCCCCGACGGCACTCCGAACGTTCTGGAGTACAACTGCCGCTTCGGGGATCCGGAGACGCAGCCGATACTAATGCGGCTTCGCAGCGATCTCACCGAGCTTTGCGAAGCTGCGATCGACGGCCGGCTCGATACAGTGCGTGCCGAGTGGGATCCGCGTGCAGCGCTGGGAGTGGTCATGGCCTCGGCCGGCTACCCCCAGGAGGTGCGCACCGGGGATGTCATCGAAGGCCTCGCAGAGGCTGCACGCCTGCCTGGCAAGATCTTTCATGCAGGCACGCGTATCGAGTCCGGCCGCGTCGTGACCAGCGGCGGGCGCGTCCTCTGCGCTGTTGGGCTGGGAGAGAACGTTCGGAAAGCGCAGCTCGAGGCGTACGCGCTGGTCGATGCAGTGAGCTGGCCTGGAGCGCAGTACAGGCGCGACGTTGGTTTCAGAGCCGTGGCGCGTGAACAAGGGCAGCGCTGACTGGGACTTCGAGGCACCCCATATCGTGGGGTTGCAGGTCACCCCCGCGGACATCGACGCGTACGGCCACGTCAATAATTCTGTTTACCTGGCCTGGTTCGATCGCGCCGCCTGGTCGCACTCGGCGGCCCTCGGTATCTCCGTCGACGATTGCGTCCGGCAGCGGCGTGGCATGGCCGCACACCGCACGGAGGTCGACTACCTGCGCTCGGCGATTTTGGGCGACTTCGTGCTCGTCGGCACGTGGATCGTGTCCTCGGATCAGCGCCTTCGGGTCGAACGGCGATTCCAGGTCCGGCGGGTGGATCAGACGCGGGGAAAGCCCGATGTACCCGGCGAAACGATGGCCCGGGCCCGAACCGAGTATGTCTGCATCAACCTGGACTCGGGTCGCGCGGTTCGCATGCCGGACTCTTACTGCGTGGCCTATCGGCCTACGGCGGCAAGCCGCTGAGGCCGACGGCCGCATCGGCCTTCCGTCTGAGGTGGCGCGCAGCCCGACGCCCACCTGTAATAAATACACGGCACTGTCGGGAGGCCCCTCAGGAACAATCCGGCCTGCTCGCGGGCAGGCGATAGCGGCGCAGCCCGACGGTGCGCCGGCCGGGCACGCCGATTGCCCCGCTTTCAGGCAGCGAGCTCCTGAGATTGCAGGCGGCTGCCCCTGGCCAACAAGAGGACCGAAGAAATGACGACAGTGAGCGCAGCAGAGGCGAGCTCATCGTGGATCGAGGCGCAGTACTGCGCCTCGATAGCGGCGGCCTTGCTGGCGCGCGCGGAGTACTTCGAGCTGCTCGAGGATGCCTGCCTTGCGCCTGGCCGCCTCAGCAGTGCCCTACGCGCCTGGCGTGGGTATGTCGCGCACGCGCAGGCGCTGGCTCAATTGCCGATGGGCGGCGAGCGGAACTCTAGAAACTGACCCGCACGAAGGCTTCCGGACCGCGCACGCTCATCCGGAAGCTGCCGGGAAAGTTCGCGTCGTTGACCTCGAGCGAGTACCGCAGCTCGGAATAGCCCGCGCCGAGTGAGAAGTTGGGTGTCCAGCGATATTGCAAGTCGGCGTGGTAGTCGCCCAGGGATCCCTGCGAGCCGTTGTGAGCCACATGGAAATACTGTCCCCGGGCCGTGAATGCGAAGTGCCGCGAGATGCGCCAGATCAGATCCAAGGGAAGCGTCGGGAACGCCCCCGAACCCGAGACTTCCTGTTGCAGCTGTCGCAGCGGGACGGCGCCACGCGCCTCGGCCTCGAGCAGATGGACCGCGAGGCCGGTACCTATCTCGAGCCGCTCGGTCCGGATGAACGAATACGTGTATGTCAGGTTGAAGGAGCGCCAGTCGAGCGAGCTCGTCGCGAGATCCCCTGCATTGAAGAGCTCATCGCCGAACAGAACCGGGCGTGAGAGAACCTGGCTGCCATTGCGGCTCGTCTCGAAATAGTCCACCCGCAAACGGCTGCGCTGGCGCAGGCGGAACATCAGCTCGATCCGGCCTTGCGGCCGGTGCCGCGGCATTCCGAGGTCGTTCTCGGCGCTCACCGGGGTGCCGACCGTCGCGTTCGTCTTGGAGTCCACCCGCAGAGACGTGCCGAACGTGGGGGCGAAGAACGTGCCGCGCAGGGAGAAGCGATCGGTGATGGGACTGGGAATCTCCCGCTTCTGGCCGGGCCGGATCGGCGCGCCCGTCAGCGGATCACGCTCGGCGTGCGCGGGAACGGCAACGACCGTGAACAGCGCCACGACGGCGGCGGGCCATATGCGCATGCGACTGGGGCTCCTGGAGGTCAAACCGGCGCGGCGGCGCGAATCTTACCCGTTTACCGCGCGGATCATGCCAGCCTTGGGGACCCCCAACTGAAGACCAACCCACAGAATCGCAGCCCCGCATCCTTCCGGGGCTCGCCTGCCGGCCGTCGCCGATCAGCAACACCCCGGCCCCCGCGGGGGCGGAGGTGCCTTCAGCGTTTCATCGCCTCGAAAAACTCGCCGTTCGACTTCGTGTCCTTCATCTTGTCGAGCAGGAATTCGATGGCCGCGAGCTCATCCATCGGATGCAGCAGCTTGCGCAGGATCCACATCTTCGCCAGCTCGCCCTGGTCGGTGATGAGCTCTTCCTTGCGGGTGCCCGAGCGGTTGATGTTGACGGCGGGGAAAACGCGCTTCTCGGAAATGCGCCGGTCGAGATGGATCTCGCTGTTGCCCGTGCCCTTGAACTCCTCGTAGATCACATCGTCCATCTTCGATCCCGTGTCGATGAGCGCTGTGGCGAGGATGGTGAGACTGCCGCCCTCCTCGATGTTGCGCGCGGCACCGAAGAATCGCTTCGGCCGCTGCAGCGCGTTGGCGTCGACACCTCCGGTCAGCACCTTGCCCGAGGAGGGCACCACGGTGTTGTAGGCGCGGGCCAGACGTGTGATGGAATCGAGAAGAATCACCACGTCCTTCTTGTGCTCGACAAGGCGCTTTGCCTTCTCGATCACCATCTCCGCCACCTGCACGTGACGGGCCGCGGGCTCGTCGAACGTGCTCGAGACCACCTCGCCCTTCACGGTGCGCTGCATCTCGGTGACTTCCTCGGGCCGCTCGTCAATGAGCAGGACGATGAGGTATACCTCGGGATGGTTGGAGGTTATGGCGGTAGCGATGTTCTGCAGCAGCATCGTCTTGCCGGCCTTCGGCGGGGAGACGATCAGGCCACGCTGCCCCTTGCCGATGGGCGCCACGAGGTCGATGGTGCGGGCAGTGAGGTCCTCCGTGGAGCCGTTGCCGCGTTCGAGCTTCAGGCGCTTGGTCGGATGAAATGGCGTCAGATTCTCGAACAGCACCTTGTTGCGCGAGCTGTCCGGTGAGTCAAAGTTGATCTCGCCGACCTTGAGCAGCGCGAAGTAGCGCTCGCCGTCCTTCGGTGGGCGGATCAGGCCGGAGATCGTGTCGCCGGTCCGCAGATTGAAGCGGCGGATCTGGCTCGGGCTGACATAGATGTCATCCGGCCCCGCCAGGTAGGACCCGTCGGCGGAGCGCAGGAACCCGAAACCGTCCTGCAGGATCTCGAGCACGCCATCGCCGTAGATGTTCTCGCCGTTGCGCGCGTGCGCCTTGAGGATGGAAAAGATGATGTCCTGCTTGCGCGAGCGGGCCAGGTTCTCCAGCCCCATCGACTCGGCCAGCTTGACCAGCTCGTGAATCGGCCGGGACTTCAGCTCGGTCAGATTCATCGAGGCACGCGACTGCGTGAGCTCAGCCGGACTGATGATCTCGGCGTCATCGACGTCGAATATCTCCGGCTCGTGCATCATCTCATCGGGCCGGCCGCCACCATTGCTGTTGCCGCGGTTGCCGTCACGGTTGCCGTGCCGCGGACCTTTGTTGGGCCGGTTGCGGCCCTGATTGCCGAGATAGCCTCTCATTTTCTTGCCAGCGCGCCTGCGGCAGCGTCCAGGTTGCTGTCCAGGAAGGCCGCAAGTTGGGATTTGGAGACCGCCCCGACCTTCTGCGCTTCCACGGTGCCGTTCTTGAACAGAATCAGCGTCGGGATGCCGCGAATGCCGAACTTGGGCGGTGTCTGCGGGTTTTCGTCGATATTGAGCTTGGCGATCTTGATGCGGTCCTGGTATTCGCTCGCGATCTCATCGAGGATGGGAGCGATCATCTTGCACGGGCCGCACCATTCGGCCCAGAAATCCAGGAGTACGGGTTTTTCGGACTTCAACACATCCTGGGAGAATGTGGCGTCCGTGGTGTGCACGATGTGCGGGCTACTCACGCGGTTCAACCTCCGTCGACAGCAGAGTGTGGAAATGGTTTATTCGGATAAGAGGGCTTAAGGATCGCCGGCTCGGGCGGGCTAGCGAAAGCCATGCCAGAAACGCCCGTCAAACGGTTACACTAACTCGCGAAGTGAGTATGGAACTTGAGCTTTCAGGGATTCGCCTTTCGGCTGGCAGGTGCGGCCCCTTGCTAGTTGCACAGGCGCCGTCTTGCCCACTTTGTAGCGCTTCCGGGTCGCTTTTGCAAGGCCCGGGCGCCTTTCCCCCTCACTGTATAGAACGATTTGATGACTGATCCACATTCCGGTTCCCCAGAGTTCGCCTCCCTCGGTCTGGCCCCTCCCCTGATGCAGGGCATCCGGGAGGCGGGCTTCACGGTCTGCACGCCGATCCAGGCGCAGACGCTGCCGATCGCCCTGTCCGGGCGGGACGTCGCCGGGCAGGCACAAACCGGCACCGGTAAAACGGCTGCCTTCCTGGTCGCGCTTTATCAGGCCCTGCTGACACGGCCCGCTCCTGCCGGACACGGCCGAACCTCCATCCGAGCGCTGATCGTGGCGCCGACTCGCGAGCTGGCCGTGCAGATCCACCGCGACGCGGGCGTGCTCGGCCGCTATACGGGCCTGCGCCAGGCGGTCGTGTTCGGTGGCGTCGACTACGAGAAGCAGCGCCGTCAGCTCGAGGAAGGCGTCGATGTGCTCATCGGGACGCCTGGCCGGCTGATCGACTACTTCAAGCAGCGCGTCTTCGAGATGCGTCATGCACAGGTGCTGGTCCTGGATGAGGCCGACCGCATGTTCGATCTGGGCTTCATCGCCGACATCCGCTTCCTGCTGCGTCGGCTGCCACACCCCGAGCGCCGGCAGTCCATGCTGTTCTCGGCAACGCTGTCGCATCGGGTGCTGGAACTCGCCTACGAGCACATGAACAACCCCGAGCTGGTGCGCATCGAGCCGGACAAGATGACGGTGGACCAGGTCCGCCAGGTCATTTATTACCCCGCCATGGAAGAGAAGCTGCCCCTGCTCGTCGGGCTGTTGCGTCAGTACGAGGCGCGCCGGACGATGATCTTCGTGAACACCAAGCGGGCAGCCGAGCGGCTCGAGCGCACGCTGCGAGCCAACGGATTTCATGCGCAGGCGCTCTCAGGAGATGTGCCGCAGAACAAGCGGCTGAAGTTCCTGCGTGACTTCCATAACGGCGATCTTGCCGTGCTCATTGCGACAGATGTCGCCTCTCGCGGACTGCATATTCCCGACGTGAGCCATGTATTCAATTTCGACCTTCCCCAGGATGCGGCGGACTACGTGCATCGAATCGGGCGCACCGCGCGAGCGGGTGCGGAGGGCGACGCGATCAGCTTCGCGTGCGAGGAGTTTGCCGTATCACTACCGGACATCGAGGAATACCTCGGTCACAAGATCCCTGCGGCGGCGATCGCGCCGGAGTTGCTGGCAACAGCGGTTGCCTCAGCGCCGGCAGCGGAAGCTCATCGGTTACGACGTGGCCGTCCGGGCGGGCATGCAGGGCATCGCCGCCCACCCGGCCGCGGAGGCAAGCCCCGTGGCCGAGGCCGCTGACAGCGCGCGTTGACGCGGCGCGGTGAACCGTGTCTGATGGGGCCGCCTTTCGGGTATTCAAGAGCCCCGTGGCACACACGGCGTCATTTCGCTAAGCTACCGCCCGGCGGCCGCTTCAGCGGACCCCCCGATCCGATGGGAGACCGCGGGCTGCACCAGCCATGGCGGAAATCGAAGACAATGTCGACCGGGAGCTGTTCCGCAACATCGAGAAGTTGCGTCAGCTTCGTATCGAGCACCGCGATCTCGACGAGGTCATCGAGCGGCTCACGATGGACCTGCATACTAACGAGCTGCAGTTGAAGCGCCTCAAGAAGCGCAAGCTCATGCTCAAGGACCAGATAACGCGCATGGAGAGCCAGCTGATTCCCGACCTGAACGCGTGAACCACCCAGCCAGCGCCGATGGCGCCGTCATGGGTGCGTTCCTGCGCCTGACGTCCCCCCAGATTCTCGCTGAGGTCATCGCGATCGCGTGCGCGGGCCTCATCGCCCTCGCGGGCGCGCGCATCGTGCGCGCATGGCAAAAGCGGCACGTGACCGAAGGCCGCGTGGATGGGTGGCAGGGAGACGTGCAGGAGGGCACGGTCATCGTGGCACCCTACCTGGTGGCACTGATCGTCCTGTTGCTGGTGAGGTGGGCACTCGGCGCCATGCACGCTCATACCGCCGCGATCGACACGGCGCTGCAGCTGACCACCGCTCTGGTGCTGGTGCGTCTCGGCGTCTACCTGCTGCGGGTCATGATGGGGTCGGACTCGTGGATCCGCACATGGGAGAACCGGATCACCCTCGTCGTCTGGCTCACGATGTCGTTCTCGCTCGTCGGCTGGCTCGATGCAGTGGAGAACACCCTCAATCACGTCAACCTGATCCCCGGCAAGTCGCAGTTCAGCCTGTGGGCCCTGCTGAAGGGTCTGGTCGTCGTCTCGGCATTCGTCGTGGTCACAAGCCTGATCGCGCGTGCGTTCGAGAAGCGCGTGATGCGCCTGCCGCAGCTGGCCGTTTCCACACGCATCGGTATCTCGAAGTTCGCCTACTTCATCCTGGTTGGCATCGGAGTGATGCTGGGAATCAACGAGGCCGGCGTCGACGTCACGACCCTCAACGTCCTGACGGGCGCGATTGGCCTGGGACTGGGTTTCGGCCTGCAGGCGATCGCCAGCAACTTCGTGAGCGGCTTCGTGCTGCTGATCGACAAGTCGATCAAGCCCGGCGATGTGATCAGCTTCACCGGCCACACCGGCACCAGCACGGAGAACTTCGGCTGGGTGCAGGAGCTGCGCGGCCGTTATGTCGTCGTCCGCGACCGCGATGGGGTCGAGACCCTGGTCCCGAACCAGAACCTCATCACCAACTCCGTGATCAACTGGAGCTACTCGGACCAGCGGGTGCGCATCCGTCTGCCGGTCATGATCAGCTACGACGATGATCCGGAGTTCGCCCTCAAGCTGCTCTTCGAGGCGGTCGCGCACCACTCGCGCATCCTGCGCGAGCCGCCGCCCGTCACGCGGCTCATGGCCTTCGAGGACTATGGAATGCGCCTCGAAGTGCGATTCTGGATCGCCGATCCGATGAACGGCGTCAACAACGTCCGCTCGGACGTGAACCGGCTGATATGGAAGCTTTTCAGGGAACATGGGGTGAAAATGCCCGTGGCGCAAAGGGAGCTGCGCATGCTCGACCCCCTCCCGCCGCAACGGCTCCCCGGCCGGCCTCTGCCGACCCCGCCCGAAGACGCCGCCGGGGACTGAGGCACCCGCCTGCTGTGCCGCTGCGCCGATGATGCCCCTGGAAGTCTCCCCGAATGTGCTGATTGCGGATTCCGAGCTGACCGTGTCGTTCGTGCGTTCCTCGGGACCCGGCGGTCAGAACGTGAACAAGGTTGCCTCGGCCGTGCAGCTGCGTTTCGACCTTGCCGGCAGCGCCGCGCTCGCGGAAGAGGTGAAGAGCCGGCTGCGGGTGCTGGCGGGGCGCCGGCTCACCGATGGTGGCGCGATCCTCATCATTGCGAGAAATCACCGTACCCAGGAGCAGAATCGGCGCGAAGCCCTGGAGCGACTGGCGGATCTCATCCGCCGTGCGCTCGTTGCGCCGAAGGCGCGCAGGCCGACCAAGCCGACGCGCGCCTCGCGCGAACGACGCCTCGACAGCAAGGCACACCGCCGCGCCACCAAGGGGTTGCGCGGGAAAGTGCGCTGGGAGAGATGATGTACCCGTCCGCATTCATGGCATTTCTGCATCATCTGGCCGCCTTCAGCCTCGTCGGCGCCCTGGCAGCCGAGGTGGTGCTGTTCAGGCCGCCCCTGAATCCGGCTCAGGCCCGTCGGGTACAGCGCGCCGACAGGGTCTTCGGACTGGCCGCGACCGTGGTGCTGGTCGTTGGTCTGCTGCGCGTGTTCTTCTTCGAGAAGGGCCCCGGGTACTACTTCACGAACGCGTTTTTCCTGACCAAGCTGTCCCTGTTCGTCCTGGCCGGACTCATCTCGATCTACCCAACCGTATTGTTTCTGTCCTGGACCCGTACGTTGCGGGAAGGCGGCACGCCGACGGTCGCTCCCGGGCAGATCAGACGAGCGAGGATGTGCATGATGCTCGAGCTCACGGCGATCCTCGGCATCCTTCTTTGCGCGCCGTTCATGGCACGCGGACTCGGAGCGATGCGCTAGCTATTAGCTAGGTAGTGAGGCGCAGCGCTTCGCGTTGCATCAGCTCCCATAGCCCGGTCACGTGGCGCTGCTCCGTTGCTTCGGTGCCAAATGACACTCTGACCATCCAGCGACCCTCCAGGATCGCTGGCGTGAGATAGGCCTGGCCGGAGTCGTTGATCCGGCGCACCCAGCCCAGAGTGTGAGCATCCAGGGCCTCACCGCTCAGGCCCTGCGGCTCGTGACGAACACAAACGGTCTGCAGCGGAACGGGCGCCAGCCGTCTCCAGGCCGGCGTGGCGTCCACCCGGGCTGCAAACCAGCGCGCGTAGCCGATGTCCCGGCGCAGGCGCGCCTGCAGACCCGTGACCCCCTGTTCGCGGATCAAGAACCACAGCTTGAGCGCGCGAAAGCGGCGGCCAAGGGGAATGCCCCAGTCACGGTAGTTCTTGACGACCCCATCGTCGGCCGTCCGCAGATAGCTCGGGTTGGTGGACATCACGCGCACGAGGTGTTGTGGATCGCGCACGAAATAGGTGGAACAGTCGAACGAGGCGCCGAGCCATTTGTGGGGGTTGATCACGAGGGAATCGGCGCTTTCGATTCCCTCCCACAAAGCGCGGCACTCGGGCAGGATCATCGCGGACCCCGCGAGGGCGGCATCCACGTGCATCCACATCCCATGGGCCTGCGCGACGGTCGCGATGCCAACAAGCGGGTCGATGGCGGTCGTGGCCGTGGTACCCGTGGTCGCGACCACCGCGCAGGGCCTCAGACCCCTCGCGAGGTCGGTGCGAACGGCATCCTCCAGAGCCTCGGGGCGCAGCGCGAAATGCTCGTCCACGGCCACTGCGCGCACATTGGCGCGACCGAATCCAGCCATCAGCGCCGCCTTGTCCACGGAGCTGTGGCTCTGACCGGAGGTATAGACAATCAGCGGCTCGGCGGCCTCCTGCAGGCCCCCTCGGGATGCCCCGTAGCCACTCGCGCGCTCCCTGGCGCACAGCAGGCTGACCAGGGTGCCGCTGGAGGCCGTGTCCTGGATGACGCCGCTCCAGCTTGCGGACAGACCCACCATCTGACGCAACCAGTCGGTGGTCACTTCCTCCAGCTCGGTCAGTGCCGGGCTCGCCCGCCAGTTCAGCCCGAGTTGGGCGAGACCCGTGCCCGCATAGTCCGCAAGCACCGCCGCCAGCGAGCTGTTGGAGGGGAAATAAGCGAAGAATCGGGGATCCAGCCAGTGTGTGCACGCGGGCAGGATGACTTCGCCGAGATCCCGGAGCAGCGCATCACTGCCCTGCGGCTCGGCGGGCGGGGATCCAGGCAGGGCTTGCTTCAGCGTTCCGGGTGTCACCCGCGGGGTGACAGGAAATTCGCCCTGCGTGGCTCGCTCGCGATAGTCCGCGATCCAGTCAATGAGCTCATGCCCGACTCGCCGGAATTCCTCGATATTCATGCCGTGCCGCTCTCCATCGATGGCCGCTCAGAAGGGGACCCGCGTCCCGATGTTTTCCCTGCTCGCCCGCTCGTAGATGGCATTCGCAGCGGCCAGGTCCTGCGGGGCGATCCCGAGTGACTTGTAGACAGTGATCTCGTCGCTGCCGGTGCGTCCTCCAATGTTTCCATTCAACACCTCGCCGATCTCACCCAGCACGTGTCGCTCGGTGACCAGCCCCGCATCCTGCGCATGGCGCAACTCGGCTGCTTCGGCACCTGCTGACACCCTCGAGTCAACGAAGAAGCGTGAGCGCGTGACGACAGCGTCGTCCGCCTCCCGTGCGCCCAGGCGACTCGACCCGACGAGATTCACGTGGGTACCTGGCCGCAGTGCGGCTCCGCGCAGAATCGGCTCGCGCGCGGCCGTCACGGTGCAGACGATGTCCGCTCCTTCGACGGCAGAGTCCGCGCTCTCGCGCACCTCGATCGGCACGGCCAGGCGCGAGGCGTGTTCCCTGGCAAACTTGCGCGCCTTGTCGGTGGATCGTCCCCAGATGCGGACGGTTCGCAGCTGGCGCACGAGGCTGACAGCTTCCAGGTGCGTAACTGCCTGCTCGCCCGTGCCCAGGATTGCGAGATTGGTCGCATTGGCGCGCGCGAGAGCGCGGGTCGCCACGGCGGTCGCAGCAGCCGTGCGTATCGCAGTGATCGCGCCAGCGTCCATGACAGCGATCGGATGTCCCATTGCCACGTCGAACAGGAGAACCAGCCCGACATGCGATGACAGCCCCCGCTGGGCATTTTCGGGGTAGACGGTGAGGATCTTCGCCCCCAGAGCTCGCGGGTCTCCGAGGTACCCGGGCATCACTCCAAAAAAGTCACGGCCGCCAGGCAAGGCAAACACGGTGCGCAAGGGAATGTTGGCATCGGCGCGCGAGTATGCCCGCATCGCCCTCTCGACGGCGGCGATGCAATCTGCCATCGGCAATGCGCGCGCGACATCCTTTCTGTTGATCACCAGGAGAGCTGCGCCGGTCGATTGTGAATGAGTCATCGGTCGCTCCGGGTCATGGTTGTGGCAGGAGTCGGTTCATGAGGCATCGAGCCTCGTGACCTGCAGGATGCTGTGGCGGATCTGCTCGCTCAACACGAACTGGGCGTCAGCCGCGACCCTCAGCAGCACCTCGTCGAACTCGAGCTTGCCTCCGGCGGAGAGCCGGACCACCCTGCGCTCGCGCAGCAGGTCGATGAAGTTCTCGAACATGGCCCGATCGAAGAACTCCGGGGAGTTCAGGCCGTAGAGCATCGTCATGCGCTGGGCCGTGAGCTGACAGCGCTCCTCGAGCGCCGCCTGGGTGATTGCGCCGCTGCCAGCCTTGACCAGCTGCGCGACCGCCAGGTAGTAGCGCTCGATGGTCTGGATGGTTGCCTGCGCGAGCAGCGAGAGCTGCATGGCCCGGGTCGAGTGCGGCGGCGGCCGCCGCCATTCGGTCCGCTCGGCATCGCATTCGATCAAGCCATGCTGCTCGAGACAGGACAACACTTCGTTGACTACTCCCGGCAGCTCCTGCTCGTTCCAGCGAAGGAAGAGCTCGGCCGCGATATACGGGTAGATGCGCCATACCAGGCGCTGGATGTCCTCGGTCCGCACGATCGCATTGCTGACGAAAGCGCAGGCGACCAGCGAGGGCATGGCGAACAGATGCAGGATGTTGTTGCGGAAGTAGGTGGCGAGGACTGCGCTCTCATCACTCATGCGGATGATGTCCCCCAGCGCGTGCGGCTCGCGTGACAGGACGTTCATGGACTCGCCATAGGCGAGAATCTCCGCCGCCGAATGTGACGTCACGGTGACCCGATCGCTGTAGGCAAAGCCGCGCAGCAGATCGCGGTACAGGTCGAGCTGACGCAGCAGCTCTGGCTTGGGCAGGGCCTGGCGCGGCATCGCCAGCAACGTCATGGCGAGCAAGTTGATGGGAGTGACAGCAGCGGCCGCGTTGATGCGGCGCATGATCGTGACCGCAAGCTCGTCCACGGCCGCACCGATCCAGGGCACGCGGGTGTCATCCTCCACGGTGCGCGTGCGCCAGTCCGGGTCGTGCCGCTCGAGCAGCTCGGTCAGGCGAATCGGCTCGCCGAGGTTGACGTGGACCTGGCCGAAGCGCTCGCGCATGCGGCGCAGGGTGCGGACCAGCCCGAACACGGTTTCCTTCTCCTTCGGCTTGCCCGAGAGCTCCCCGATGTAGGTCGAGCCTTCGACGATCCTCTCGTAGCCGAAGTACACGGGGATGAACACGATGGGCCGCGCCGGGTCGCGCAGGAAGCTGCGCACGGTCATGGAGAGCATGCCCGTCTTGGGCTGCAGGAGCCGCCCGGTACGGCTGCGGCCACCCTCGATGAAGTACTCGATGGAGTGCCCGCGAGCCATGATGGCCGCCAGGTATTTCATGAAGACGACGGTGTAGAGGGCATTTCCGCGGAAGCTGCGGCGAATGAAGAATGCCCCTCCCTTGCGCAGGAACCGTCCGACGACTGGCAGGTTCAGATTGATGCCGGCGGCGATGTGCGGGATCGCGAAGCCATGGACGTAGATCGCATAGGACAGCAGCAGGTAGTCCATGTGGCTGCGGTGGCAGGGGACGTAAACGACCTCGTTGCCATTGGCCGCCTGCTCGAGCGTCTCTACGTGGGCGAACACCACGCCGTCGTACAGTCGGTTCCACAGACGAGACAGGGCAGCTTCCATGAAGCGAATGAAGGCATGCGAGTAGTTCGCGGCGATCTCCTCCGCGTACTGCCTCGCCTTGAGGAAGGCCTGACGGCGGTCGATGGCCTTTTCCCGCATCTCCTGTGCCACCGCAGCACGAACCGCGCGCGTACGCAGGACCCGATTCACGATGGTGCGGCGGTGGGAGAGGTCAGGACCGATGCGCGCGGCACGCTGCCTGGCGTACAAGACACGCAGGGCCCGTGCGACGCGCCGGCCGCGAACGGCCGACCCCGCCTCATTGCCCAGCAAGCTGCGTAGCGAGATGGGCTCTTCGAACTCGATGAGGGTGTTGCGACCGTTGAAGAGCACCTGCATCAGCTTGCGCATGCGGCTGGCGAGGGCCCATTCCTCGACGAGTAGAAGTCGGAACCACGAGGCCTCCTTCTGCGGTGCGCGGCCCCAGTACACGGACACGGGCACGAGATCGACGTCCAGTCGGGGATCGGTCGCGAGCGCTTCGATCATCTGCTGCAGTTGGGGAGGCGGCCGTCTGTCTATGCGCTCGTCCCAGAAGCCGCGCGGCCTGCTGAGGTAGAAGAACGAGCGCAGATCCCTGGTAGCGGGCATGAGCCGCTTGCGCGGTCTCGCGAGCTTCAGGCGGACGCAGGCGTTCTGCAGGACAGCGAGGTCCGCCGCGCTGCGCCGCTCGAGCGCGTAACACACCGGCCGCTCGCGGTCGCGCACGTAGGTGACCGCCTCATCGGGCCGGACCTTGAATCGCACCCACAGCGCGAGCAGCCGCCGCAACAGCCAGTTCATTCACTGAAACGCGATCGCCGGCAGGTCGAGGGCGATGAGGAAGTATTCGAACAGATATTGAATGACTCGGATCTGGCCGTGCAGGCGGTGGTCGCTGTCGAGGATGTGCAGTGCTGCCCGGTAGGTTTGCGCAAAGCGCACGCTGTGCTCGAACGGAATGACATCGTCCATCCAGCCGTGGACGATGCTCGCCGGGCAGTCGAGCAAGCCGGGTCGCAGCTCGGGGAGGCCCTCCATGTACAGCGCGGGTGCCATGAGAAACACGCCCCGGGCATGCAGGAGGGATGCGGACGCGACGGCGACGTAGCCACCCAGGCTCGAGCCGACGAGGACCAGATCGCCTGAAAGCTCCTTGCAGAACTCGACCAGCTTGGCGACCCGCGCACGCGGCTCATCGATGCCCCGGTAATCCACCGAATGGGTGTCATACCCCTCGTGGCGCGCAATCTCCGCCAGCGCCGAGATCTTGCGACCCCACGGGCCACTCTCCTGGCCGTGGGAAAAGACGACGTGACGGGCTAGCGGAGATTCCACGGGCGCTCATCCAGGCGGGTGACGGTCGTAGAATAATGCAGGTAATGCAGATCCGACGACAAATGCTGCGACGGACCGAGGCGCTATGAGCGCCGCCTGGCAGTTCTGGATCGACCGCGGCGGCACTTTCACGGATGTCATCGGCTTTTCGCCGACCGGACAGCTCCACGTACGCAAGGTCCTCTCGGCACATTTCGCCACCCGCGACGCAGCACATGGCGAGGATCCGGGCCTGCACGGCGTGCGCGACATACTGTCTCGTGAGAGCTCTCGCGCGGGCAGCAGTCCCGGTGGATCCTCCGCAGCAGCCCGGGTGTCGGCCGTGAAGGTCGGCACCACAGTGGCGACCAATGCTCTGCTCGAGCGCAAGGGTGAGCCCGTCCTGCTGGTGGCTACCGCGGGATTCGCGGACGCGCTGCGCATCGGATACCAGAACCGGCCCGACATTTTCGCGCGCCACATCGTCCTGGCCGACCGCCTGTACTCGACCGTGATCGAAGCCCGCGAGCGCATCGATGCCAGCGGCGCTGTGCTGAGCCCGCTCCATACGCAAAGCCTGCGCGCGGAGCTGCAGCAGGCCCGTGATCGGGGCCTTCGAGCCGTGGCGATCGTGTTCCTTCACGGCTGGCAGCATCCCCGGCACGAGAGGCAGGCTGCGGATATCGCGCGGTCGCTGGGCTTCGAGGAAGTATCCGTGTCGCACGAGCTTTCGCCGCTGGTGCGCTACGTGGCCCGAGGAGATACGACGGTCCTGAATGCCTACCTCGCCCCGCCGCTGCGACGCTATGCCGGTGCCCTTCAGCGCGAGCTGCGTGTCCTGGACCCGTCCGCAGGTCTCGAGCTCATGCAGAGCAATGGCGGCCTCGCGGCTATCGACAACTTCCATGCGATGGCGAGTGTTCTGTCCGGTCCCGCCGGCGGGCTGATCGGAATGGGCTGGATCGGGGAGCACCTGGGCCTGCGCTCGCTCATCGGATTCGACATGGGCGGGACCTCCACCGATGTATCGCTCCTGGACGGCGAGCTGCCTCGCAGGTTCGAGCACGTCATCGGCGGGGTGCGGCTGCAAAGCCCCATGCTCGATGTCCACACGATCGCCGCCGGTGGCGGCTCGATTCTGCACTTCGCCGATGGCCGCTTCGCGGCTGGCCCGGATTCGGCCGGCGCCGACCCCGGGCCCGCCTGCTACGGCGGCAACGGTCCGCTCACACTCACCGACGTTCAGGTGGTGCTGGGGCGGCTGCGTCCGGATACGCTGCCTGCGGTATTTGGTCGGGATGGCCATTCGAGCATCGATCAGAATGTCGTCGCGCGGGAGTTTGCGACGCTGGCCACGCAGGTTGGCGAGCAGACAGGGCAGCCCCTGACAGTGGAGAGCCTCGCCGCCTCGTTTCTCGATGTGGCGGTGGAGGCCATGGCCAACGCCATCAGGCAGGTGTCCACCCGGCAGGGGCTGGATGCCGGCGAGTTCACTCTGTTCTGCTTCGGCGGCGCGGCAGGTCAACATGCGTGCCGAGTGGCGGCGGCGGCGGGGATGCGCCGCGTGCTCGTGCATCCGCTCGCCAGCGTACTGTCCGCCTTCGGTATCGGGGTAGCCGATCGGCTGGCGATGCGCCGTGCAAGCGTGCGACGTGGACTGGATGAGCCGGGCCTGAAGGCTGCACAGGATCGCCTCCGGGAACTCGAGGAGCAGGCCCGCGGCGAGCTTGCGCCCTTCTCCGCCAAGCCGGATGCCCTGGACGTGCAGCACTGGCTGGAGCTGCGGGCGGGCGACAGCGAGGCGACCTTATCCGTCCCGACCGGCTCGTGCGGCAGCGTCCTGGCTGAGTTCCGCGCCGCGCACCTGAAACGATTCGGCTTTGCCGCGCCTGTCCAGAACATCCTGATCGAAGCGGTACGCGTGGAGGCCCGCACAGCTTCCGTCGATGCCAGCTCGCTGAGGATGCCACAGCAGCCGGCACCGGCGGCTCTCACCGGTAGCGCGCGCGCGTGGTTCGGTGCGTGGATCGACGTGCCGCTCATTCCCAGCGTGTCGCTGGAACGCGGGGTGTCGGGTCCAGCGCTGATCGTTGAGCCGCATTCGACGGTCGTGCTGGAGCCCGGTTGGCGCGCTCGGCGACTGGCCGGGGGCGAATTGATGCTGGAGCTAGCGCCTGCCCCGGCGGTCGGGCCAGAGCCCTCGGATGCGGCGCTCCCGCCCGATCCGGCGCGCATCGAGATCTTCAACAATCTGTTCATGCACATCGCCGAGCAGATGGGCGAGGTGCTGAAGGCAACCGCGCAATCGGTCAATATCAAGGAGCGGCTCGATTACTCCTGCGCGCTGTTTGATCCCTTCGGTGGCCTGGTCGCCAACGCGCCCCATATGCCGGTGCATCTCGGCTCCATGGGCGCGAGCGTGCGTGCGGTGATCGAGCGCCAGGGCGAAGAGATGGGTCCGGGGGACTCCTGGCTCCTGAACAGCCCCTATCACGGCGGGACTCACCTGCCGGACATGACTGTCGTGACGCCCGTGTTCCTGTCCGAGACGACGCGGGTTGAAGCGGCCGCCCGGCCGCGGCCGGACTTCTTCGTGGCCTCACGCGCCCATCACGCGGACATTGGCGGCTCGACGCCCGGCTCGATGCCACCCTTCAGTCGGACGATCGAGGAGGAAGGCGTCCTGTTTGAATGCTTTCCGCTGGTCGTCACCGGCGAGCTGCAGGAACCGCAGCTGCGGGAAGCGCTGTTGTCGGCCAGATATCCCGCGCGCAACCCTGACCAGAACATCGCGGACCTGCGCGCGCAACTGGCGGCCAACGCACGCGGGATAGCGGAGATCGAGCGCGCCGTCCAGCGCCATGGACCAGAGGTGGTGAAGCGCTATATGCGCCACGTTCAGGATAACGCCGCTGCGAGCGTGCGCAATGCAATCGATCGGCTCAAGCCTGGCGAGTTCCGCTACGAGATGGATAGTGGGCAGGTGATTGCCGTGCGCATCGACATCGATCACGCCGCGCGGTGCGCTCGAGTGGATTTCACAGGGACCTCGGCGCAGGACATCCACAACTTCAACGCACCACGGGCTGTGTGTCTGGCTGCCGTGCTCTACGTGTTCCGAACGCTGATCGATCATCCGATACCGCTGAACGAGGGATGCCTGGAGCCGCTCGAGGTGCTCATCCCGCGCGGCTCGATGCTCGATCCGGTTGCGCCGGCAGCAGTGGCCGCCGGCAACGTCGAAACATCACAGTGCATCGTGGATGCCCTTTACGGTGCGCTCGGGGTGCTGGCCGCCTCCCAGGGAACGATGAACAACCTGACATTCGGCGACGAGCGCGTTCAGTACTACGAAACCATCGCAGGCGGCGCCGGCGCGGGGCCGGACTTCGACGGCTGCGACGCGGTCCAGACCCACATGACCAATTCGCGCCTGACCGACCCGGAGATTCTCGAGGGAAAGTTTCCGGTGCTGTTGCGCGAGTTCTCGGTGCGCAAAGGCTCGGGGGGCGCCGGCGCGCATCGCGGCGGTGACGGTACCGTCCGGCGACTGCAGTTTCTCTCGCCCCTCTCCGGGGCCCTGCTCGCCAACCACCGCCGCATCGCCCCATTTGGTTTGGCCGGCGGGCTCAATGGCGCGCAGGGTGAGGGGAGGATCCATCGCCTCTCCGGCGAGATCGAGCATTTGAGCGGCACGGTCCGCTTTGACGTCCAGGCCGGCGACGAGCTCGTCATCTCGACGCCCGGCGGCGGGGGCTTCGGACGCGCCGCGGACTCGTGAGTAGTACGGGGTCATGGGCCCCTCGTCCACCGCTTAACACTCCCTCGTCAACCAGCGGCGCCGACCCGCACGCCGGGTCGAGTCGAGATGCGAGCGCCGTCGCGCATCTGGAGTCTCCGCAGTGAGTGAAGGCGGGGTGAGATCTGCATGTGGGGTGCAGCCCCCTTGCGCCTGAGTTCTTTTCCAGGGGGCAAACCCCACATGCAGATCTCACCCCGCCCCTTTACGGCGCGGGACAGCTCAGCTGCGCAGAATGGAGGTCTCGATCTCCCACTCGACCCGGTTGCGGGAGGTCGCCGCGCGGTTGACCGATACCGGCCGCACACGACTGCTTCCCGCCTGGTGAGTCACGAGCCAGGTATCGAACTCGCCCGGCTTGCTCGTTGCGAATCCGTACAACAGATTGAATTTACCCTCGGCGATGGTCTGGTCACGATTGACGCGATCGTCGCTGATGACGAAGTGACTCTCTTCCGGGTGAACCCCGGCAAATGCGCCGTCACGCGCGAGCGTCGCCAGGAACTTGTCCACCGCCGCCCGTGCGCGCTCCCATGTCGAGGGAATGTTCGGCTCCAGAAGCACCCACCGGGTTCCCTGCTCGATGCTCGAGGCGACCAGCAGCGACAACCGCCGGGCGGCGAGATATTTCCAGTCGGAGACTCCACGAGTGCCGGCCCCGAGCGTCCGCGAGCTCAAACCCTGGCGGCTGCTCGTGCGCGTGGAGACCAGCGTGTTCACGTCCACCTGCGCGAGCCGCACTCGATCGGCGTCGGAGACCGCAGCGGCCGGTCGCAGGCCCGGTCGCAGAAATGCCTCCTCCGTCTCCGGGGTCAGCCACACCGGACAGGTCTCATCCGTTCGCGCAATCATTCCCGCGGCGGCTCCACAGGAGGCGAACGTCTCGGCGCGGCCTCGCAGCCGATCGAAAGACTGCACGCGGGGGAAGTACATCGCGGCGCTGTCGCTGCGAAAGGGCCAGTTGCGCAGGCCATCCAGCGCCGCTCGCGCCGAGATCCAGCTGGCCGGCGGATCCACCAGCAGCAGCGCCTGGCGGTCGCGGCAGAACCGGGCCGCCACCAGCAGGGTGCTCATGCCGACGTCCTGCTCGCGCCCGAGAGGTGGGATACACAACAGGTTGAATCTCGGGACGCCATCGAGTGCGAACAGACCGGTATTGTCGATGGCCGAGCCAATGATGTCGTAGTCCGTGAGGGGCGCCCCATCATCGCCGTCCGGATTCGACAACGAATAACCGACCGCGGCGCCGCCGCGGCCGCCCGTGGAGCGGTCCGGTCGCTGCGCAGGCAGCAGCCCGGTCACACGCACGAGCTTCGATTCGAGCAGCACGTCGCCTGCATACCGCCCCGACTCCTTGACGACCGACAGCCGGCGGAAGATCTCCTGATCCTCGATCATCTCGGAGCCCGAGGAACGGACCCGCTGCACGACAAGGTTGAAATGCTCGCCGTCGCTCTCGGCGATGCCGTCGTAGTCCACCGAGGCGCGCAGAAATTCCCGCGACCCTGGGTTGAGCCCGATCAGGCGCAGGCTGGCTGCGCCGGCGCGCAGCGTAACCGTGGGAGGGCGCGCGGAGTTGGCCACCCGCACGACGAATGCGCTGCGCCCGCCGTTCTCGAAGAACTGATCCACCGCGTACGAGACCGTCGAGGGCTGCCACAGGCCACCGAATACATGTTGAAAGTCGGCGAAACTCGCGATAGCGACAGGCCGGTTGACGGGCCCCTTGAGCGTGCGGCCGACGAAAGCGGCGATGCCGGTCGGTGCGCGTGCGATCGCGCGGTCGGCCGTGACTGAATCGGCATCCGGCAGTCCGGAAATGCGGCTGTCAACGCTCATGCGCCGGAGCACCCCGCGAGATCGCGCGTGAGCGGATGAGTCTGCGCCCCGATCTTGTTATCCCCATCAATGCGGGCATCGCGGTTGGTACCTGCGACCTCTGCCCCGCTTCTTTTATCCAAGGCGCCGCGGACTGTAGCACACGGGGACAGAGGCGTCCCGCGCCTGCATAGCGATCATTGCTCCGCTGGCGGAGGCGGCTCGTCCGGAACCTCCGGGGAAAGATTTTCGGTCCGCCGTTTGACTTCTTCCTGCTCAGCCCGCTCCACGTCGTCCCGCTTGCGGGCAATCTCCGCGAGCATGAGGTGCAGCCATTGCGAAAACGTGGGCATCGCTCGATACCCCAGCGTCACTGCGGCGGGCTGCCCCGAGTATTGGAGGTGCTGCCCGACTGAGGTAACGGCTTCGTCGCCGCGGGTGCGCTGCTCGTGGGTGGCGGCTGAGCGCGGAGCTTGTCGTCGGCCTTGGGGCGGTCCAGTGCAGGATCTCCCTTCGTGCCCGGCGTACCGGGTGCCGCTCCCGGTTGCGGCGGCTCCATCTCGGAGATCACCTGACGGAACGTGGCTTCGTCCATTGGCAGATCCGTGGTGCCGTCCCACGTCGAGCCTTGCGGAACCGCGTTCTGCACCTTTGGGGCCGCGGCCAGAACCTGCTCGACGCTGGCACCCGTCTCGGAAATTGGCACAGGAATGCCGCGTGGCTCATGCGAGAGGCTCGAGACGACGTCCCAGTTCATCTGCTCGTTGTGGCTCTTGAGCTGCTTCTGCAGCGTAGCGGCAAGCGAACGCGTAATCAGCTTCTTCTGCGCCTTCTTCCAGTCCCTCGGGTCGTCCTCGAGCACGTCGAACGCCTGCATCAAGAGCTGCCCATCCTGCCAGCCGAAAACGAACGGCTGGTTGACGACCCGCACCTGGGTGCCGATCGGAACCATCTCGTACAACTGGGCGATGTCCTCCGGGTAGAGCCGGATACATCCGTGGCTGGAGCGCAGGCCAACGCCCGCCGGCTTATTGGTGCCGTGAATCAGGTAGCTCGGCCACTGCAGGTAGAAGGCGTAGCGGCCGAGAGGGTTGTCCGGTCCCGGGCCGATGACCGGCTGCAGAATCTCGCCGCTTTCCCTGTGCTCCTTCAAAACGGAGACTGGCACACGCCAGGTCGGATCCTTCTGTCGTCTGACGATATGCGTGACCCCCTCGGGCGTCGCCCAGCCGACCTTGCCGATTCCGATGGGATGGGTCAACACGACCTGTGGCTCACCGGACTTGTGCTTGGGGTAATAGAACAGCCGCATGGCGGCGATGTTGATCACGATGCCCTCGTGGGGCGCATTCGGCAGGATGAACTGCGTGGGAACCACGATCTGCCGGTCGGCTCCCGGCAGCCAGGGATCGACCTTGGGATTGGCACGCAGGATTTCCTCGTAGCCGACGTTGAAGCGGCGGGCGATGTCGGTGAGCGTGTCTTCCTTCGTCGTCGTGGTCAGTTGAACCTCGCCGACGATATCCTGATCCGGCGCAAGCTCGAACCGCTGTGTGGCGCTCGGCGCGGCAACCACGGGCGCTGGCGGTGGTGGTGGCGGCGGTGGCGGCGCGTGCCGCTTCGCAAACGGCTCACCCAGCAGAGAGCAGGCAACGACGCCCAGGCACAGGAGGGCCGCGATCGCGGCGCGGATCGAATGAACTGCTGACTTCATGATCTAGGGACTATGGCCTCGTAAATACCGTGCGGCGGATAACGGCGCGGTTTACAGCAACACCGGTTGATTGGGAAGCTGATCGCCCTCCGCGCCCTTCCGGTGAGGGAAATGCCGGGCCAGCAGGCGACCCACCGCCCGGACCCCGGCCACGGATCCCGCCTCGAACCGCCCTGCCGCATATTGTGCTTCCATCTCGCGGCAGACCGCATCCCATTCGGACTGCGGCACGCGCCCGGCAATTCCCCGGTCCGCGATAATTTCCACGACCCGATCGGGCAGCAGGAGGTAGATGAGCACGCCGTTGTTCTCAGCGGTGTCCCACACCCCGATTTGACCGAATACCTGCAATGCCCGGCGCCGCGGACGCTCATCGTGCCACAGTTGGGCGAGGTCGAGGGCCGTTTCGACCGCGAAGCGAATTTCGCCTGCATGATGGGACTCCGCCTCGCGAATCGCCGTCTCGATGGCGCCGAGCACGGGTGCACTGAAGCGTCGGCGTGTCTGCCAACGTGTGGCGAACAGGTGCCGCAACCAGCGACCGGCGTTCATCGCGGCAGGCTACCAGCGCCCGGAGGCACCGCCTCCGCTGAATCCGCCGCCACCGCCACTGAATCCCCCGCCCGAGCCCAGGCCGCCACCCCCGAAGCCACCCAGCCCGCTTCCAAAACCCCCGCCCCAACCGCTGCGTCGCGGATAGCTCGACCAGCCACCGCCGCCCGTGAGGCCCGCCATGAGCGTCCAGGCGAAAGCCATCAGGCCGGCCACCACCGCGATGAACAGCGCTTGTCCGAGGACATACACGATCGCACCCGTGGCTGCGCCGCATACCGCCGCGCCAAGTCCCCTTCCGAAAAGCGCCCTCAGCAGAGTTGATCCGAAGATTACCGCGATGAACAGGAATGGCAGCGCACGAGTGGCCCCCCGCGCTGCGCGGCTCTGCCAGGCCTGATCGGGCGGCGGAAGCTGCTCCCCGTCGGCCACGCGGATGATCTGGTCGATGCCGGCGTTGATGCCGCCATAGAAATCCCCCTGCCTGAAAAGAGGAGTCAGGGTCTCCGAGATGATGCGGTTGGCGGTGGCATCGGTGAGAGCCCCTTCGAGCCCTTGGCCGACCTCGATGCGGATCTCGCGGTCATTACGGGCAATCAACAGCAGTACACCATCGTCGACACCGCGCCCGCGGCCGAGCTTCCACTGATCCACGACGCGGATCGAGTACTGCTCGATCTCCTCAGGCCGGGTCGTGGCGACCACGAGCACGGCGATCTGCGAGCCCTTGCGGGCCTCGAAGGCGGCCAGCTTCTCTTCCAGTCCGGCCTGCTGCTCAGCGGTCAGCGTGCCCGTGAGATCGGTGACGCGCGCCGCAAGTCGCGGCACGGGCTGCAGGCCCTGCGCCCAGGCGCTCCCGCAGGCAACCAGGCACAGCGCAACCAGCGCGCCTCTCATCTGCTGGCCGGCTGAGGCGGCGGCGCGCTGTTGGCTGGCGCAGTCTGCCCGGGTGCGGGCGAGCCGAAATCCACCTGTGGCGGCGCGGCGATCGCCTGCTCGTTTGCCACCGAGAAATTCGGCTTCACCTGAAAATCGAACAGGCGAGCCGTCAGGTTCGTCGGGAACGAGCGCACCGTGATGTTGTAATCGCGTACCGCATCGATATAGCGGCCGCGGGCGACCGTGATGCGGTTCTCGGTGCCCTCGAGCTGCGCCTGCAGGTCGCGAAAGTTCGCATCCGACTTCAATTGCGGATAAGCCTCGACCACGGCGAACAGGCTCTTCAGGGACTGCGACAGCTGCCCCTGCGCGGCCTGGTACTTCGCGAACGCCTCCGGGTCGTTCAGCATCTCCGGCGTGGCCTGGATCGAGACAGCGCGGGCCCGGGCCTCCGTCACGCCGATGAGGACCTGCTGCTCCTGGGTCGCGAAGCCCTTGACCGTCCGGACCAGATTCGGGATCAGGTCCGAGCGGCGCTGGTACTGGTTGACTACCTCGGCCCAGCGGCCCTTGACGTTCTCGTCCTGGCGCTGCAGCGAGTTGTAGCCACAGCCGCTGAGGCCCGCCATTGCGCAGGCCGCCAGCACAATCATCCGGGCACGCATTCAGCTTCTCCTCGTGGGCAGTCGCCCAGCTTCCCCTTCTTGTGGCTCACCCCGGGGTCGTCCCCGCCCCCTGACGGGCAGGTGAGCCCCTGCGGACGGTATTCAATCACATACGTCGCCAAAGACCTCAAGCAGACTACGCCCAGGGCCGATATCGGAAGGGTCCAATGCCGAGAAA
>DASTDD010000156.1:0-22105 GCA_035710545.1 Steroidobacteraceae bacterium | reverse complement strand
TCATTGCGACACCAACAAGCGAACGCATCGCGTCGATAACGCGCGCGAGTGTACGTGATGCACTTGGGGCCTATCGCGCGCTCGCCGCGCTCGAATACACGGAGGCGCTGGAAGGCAATGTGCGAGCCTTGCGAGCGCTCGGCGCGGCGGCGGTAACGGCGCGGCCCATTGATCTGGATCGAGCCGTACTGGAGGCTTATCAGGAGTTTCGCGAGCGCCGCCGAATCTGAGCGGCCAGCGCAATCCATTCGAGTGACTGCCCGGGAGCCGTCGAACGGGGGCCGGGAAGGCCCGGAGGCGCAGGTCGGGAGCCAACGGCGCGAGCCAGGCCGGGAACGGTTCCGGGACGGCTGGATACATGGACGCATCGCGATCATGCGGGGGATTGAGAATGGATTCTCGGTGCTGCGTTCGGCTTTCGAGGGCCTCGAGACGATCTCCGATGCGCAAGGACGGATCCTCGCCAGTGCACCCACGGCGCGCGCGGGAATGGTTGCGGTGACGGCGGATGGGCCGCTGGGGCCTGGTCCTACTGTCTACACGCGAATCGGCGACGTCTTCCCCTGGTTGTGCGCGGCGCTTTCGCTGATGTTGAGTGTATGGATGCTCGCGGGGAAAAGAGGCCGCGCTAGTGGGTCTGTTCGCTATCCATGACCGCGAGCTGGGCGCTCGGATAGCGGTCGCCTGCGGCCGCACCGGGCGGCACCGTCCGCTCGATGTCGGCGAGCTGCTTCTCCGAAAGTGTGATCTCCAGCGCGCCCAGGGACTCGGAGAGTTGATTGCGGCGCCGCGCGCCGATGAGTGGAATCATGGAGGAGCGTTGTCCGGCCGCGCTCGACAAGACCCATGCGATCGCCAGCTGTGCAACCGAGACACCGAGCTCATCGGCGCAGACGCGAAGCCTCTCCACCAGGGCGAGGTTGGTATCGAGATTCGCACCCTGAAAGCGCGGCGCGCGGGCGCGGAAATCGCGCTGCTCGCTCCCCTTCTGCCAGTGGCCGCTGATGAGACCGCGCGACAGGACGCCGTAGGCGGTGATGCCGATGCCCAGCTCCCGGCAGGTCGGCAGGATCTCCCGCTCGATCCCCCGTGAGATCAGCGAGTACTCGATCTGCAGATCGCAGATCGGATGAACCGCCTGTGCCCGGCGGATGGTCTTTGCGCCGACCTCCGACAGACCGATGTAGCGCACGTATCCCTGCCTGATGAGCTCCGCGATGGCCCCCACCGTGTCTTCGATGGGCACGTGGGGATCCAGCCGCGCCGGGCGATAAATGTCGATGTAGTCGACGCCCAGTCGCTTGAGGGAATAGGCGATGAAGTTACGCACCGCCGCGGGTCGGGAATCATGGCCATGGAACTCACCGGGGCCGGGTCCACGCAGCGCGCCGAACTTGACACTGATCTGCAGGTCCTCGCGCTTCCTGTTCCGGAGAGCCTCCCCCACTAGCAGCTCGTTGTGGCCCATCCCGTAGAAATCGCCCGTATCGAGCAGCGTGACGCCCGCATCGAGCGCCGCATGAATGGTCGCGATGCTTTCCGCGCGGTCCGCGGGGCCGTACATGTCGGACATCCCCATCGTCCCGAGACCGACCGCGGATACCTTCGGGCCCTGCAAGCCAAGCTGGCGAACGAGCATTGCAGGCCTGCCGTCGTTGCGAAACCTAGGCTTGCGATTGTCCCGGCGTCGGCTGGGCGGGGGGCGGAGCCTGCGGCCGCTGTGGCTGCTGTTGCTGCTCCTGCTGCCGCTGCTTTTTTTTCGCCAGGTGATGGCCGACCACGCAACCGGCCGCGGCCCCGGCAACGGCATGGTGACCAGCGACATGGCCGGCGACTCCACCGACGACCGCGCCTTTGATGCAGCCCTTCGCCACCGCAGCTTGCGCGCCGACGAGGAGCGCGAGGCCGAGCAGCGGTGCCGCGAGCGCTGGCAACTTCGACTGGAATGTACGCGACATGCGGTTTACCTCTTGCGCGCACTTTGACTCCCTGCATTGTAACCCGCAAGCGTCGCCGCCGTAGCAGGCGCAGAGGCGAGCCGACGCGGCTCTGCGACGAATGAGGGGCATGCCGATCACCACAAGGAAGCGCCTCAGTGATTGCGGTCACGCCTTCGCGGCGTGAGAATCGGCCATACCGGTAGCCGCGAAGTCATACGCTTGCGCTCAAGCACGGCGCCGCAGATGAGCCACCGTCCGTGCCATGGATCGAAAGGAGACCAGATCATGAAAGTGGGAGTATTGGGTTCCGGTGATGTCGGCAAGACTCTTGCAGCGGGTTTTGCCAAGTACGGTCATGAAGTGCAGTTGGGTACTCGTACACCCGCAAAGCTCGGGGAATGGGCGGCCGCCAATAAATCCGTGGCCGTCGGCACGTTCGCGACGGCCGCCCAGTTCGGGGAGCTCATCGTACTGGCCGTGAAGGGCACCGTGGCGAGCGAGGTGCTGCAATCGGCTGGCAAGAGCAACCTCGTGCGCAAGACGGTGATCGACGCGACCAATCCGATCGCGGATGCGGCGCCGGTGAATGGAGTCCTGAAGTTCTTCACCACCCTGGACGAGTCGCTGCTGGAACGCCTGCAGAAGGCCTTCCCCGATACCAACTTCGTGAAGGCCTTCAACTCGGTCGGCAGTGCTTTCATGGTCAACCCGCAGTTCAAAGGCGGGCCGCCGACCATGTTCATCTGCGGCAACGACGAGGCCGCCAAAGCAACTGTCCGGGAAGTCACCAGCCGCTTTGGATGGGAAATCGCCGACATGGGCACGGCCGAGGCCGCACGTGCCATCGAGCCGCTGTGCATCCTCTGGTGCATTCCCGGCCTTGCGCGCAATGAGTGGAGCCACGCTTTCAAGCTTCTGAGATAAAGCGCAGACGCGCTGAAAGCCAGCCCCGCACTCGAGAAAACCGAGTTCCCAGGTTGCTTGCAACACGATCGTTGACCAGCGCGGCTGTTATTTGATCTCATTCGATCACGACCAGGGCGGAGCCCCCCGCTAGCTCCGGGAATAAGTTTGACGATGGTCCAGTCTCCTACATCGTCAACAGCGTTGTAACTTCAGGAGACACTTCGATGATATCCGTGCCTGCTTCAAGTCTGGGCGCAGACCCGATCGTTTGGTTCGTCACTCGTCGCCGCTTCGTACCGCGGGTGCGCCGGCTGGCTTGCAGCGCGGCACTCGCGGCGATTGCCGGCATGAGCATGGCGGCGTACGCAGCCGAGACGCCCTACAACCCCGATCATCTGAGTGACACGCAAGTCGCTCGGATGGGAGAAATCTGCCGGACCGTGATGGGGCTGCGGCCGTCGCAGGCGCTGACCGACAATCTCTGGCCGGGTGACCCGGACCCGGCGTCGCAGACCAACGACTATCGTGGATGCATCGCGACGCTGTCCAACTCGATCCAGGCCATTGCGGTCGCTCGCCAGGACGCTCAGGCCGAGCGCGACTGCCGCGGCAAGGGCCTGAAGTCGGATAGCTCGGAGCTGGCGGTTTGCCTGGTCAGTGCACAGGAAACCGCGGGGGTGTCCAGCGAGCCAGAGCTGGCCTCACTGAGCGAGCTGCCTCTGGTCGTGCAGCCGGCTGCGGATGCACCCATGCACACTTCCTCAAGGTTGCCCCGCGAAAAACTGGCTTGCGCCGCTATCGGGCTGGCTCCCAACCAGAGCCTCTTCAAGGGCTGCGTCCAGGGTCTGCGCGATGTGATGACTGCGGGTGACATGGCCGCGAATTACAGGAATTGAGACGCCGAGCGGAGTCGCGCAGTTCGGCAGCGCCCTGCGCCAAGGCAATCGGCGCCTGAGGAACTGCGCGGCTCGGCGAGCTCGCCGCGCTGCACCAATCGGCCTCTGGAACCTCGCGGATCGCTTGGCGTTGATACGCGGCTGCTCTGGAGGACACGCCATCGCTGAACGCGACCAGCGTAGGTCGAGGATGGGCGCCGGGATCCCCTGCGCGCTCGGACTGGCGGCTGCGCTTGGCGGACTTGCCGGCTGCGGCAGAGCCGAGCTCGAGCCTGCCGGACCGGTGAGCGCAGCGGAGCGGGTCATCCTGTTCGACTCGCTGGCGATCATGCTGGCGATCGTCATCCCGGTGATCGTGCTGACTATCGCGGTCGCCTGGTGGTTTCGCGCCTCGAACCGGCGTGCGCGCCGCCTGCCGGAGTTCGTCTACTCGGGTCGGATCGAGCTGCTCGTGTGGTCGATTCCGACGCTGGTGATTGTCTTTCTCGGCGGCATCGGCTGGATCAGCTCGCATGAGCTCGATCCCGCGCGACCGCTGCCCTCGCGCATCCGGCCGCTCGACATCCAGGTCGTCTCGCTCGACTGGAAATGGCTGTTCATCTACCCCGACCAGGGTATCGCGAGCGTGAATCGTCTGGTCGTTCCGGTTGGCGTGCCGCTGCATCTACGCCTGACCTCGGCGACAGTCTGGAACGCGTTCTGGGTGCCGCAGCTAGGCAGCATGCTGTATTGCATGCACGGCATGGCCGGAACGCTCTACCTGCAGGCGGACCAGACAGGTGTCTTCCCCGGTGGGTCCGCAATGATCAGTGGCGACGGTTTCGCCACCATGAACTTCGACACCGAGGCGGTGCCGGACGAACGCTTCACCAGCTGGGTGCGTGAGGCGCGCACCGGCGGCCCCGTGCTCGATGGCGCGGCGTACCGCCGGCTGCTCCGGCAAAGCATGGCGGTGAAGCCTTATACGTATCGTTCGGTCGAGTCCGGCCTGTTCGAGGCGATCGTGCTCGAGAAGCTGCCTCCCGGCGAGGGCCCCCGCAACGGTCTGCCCGGTGTTCGCCCGGAGGGCGGTTGACATGCACCTGCTCGGCAAGCTGACGTGGCAGGCCATCCCCTTCGATCAACCTTTGCCGCTGATTTCCGGTGCGGCGGTCATCGTGGTCGCCCTCGCGGTGTTGGTCTGGCTCCTCCTCAAGGGCCATGTCCCCTATCTGTGGCGCGAATGGATCACGAGCGTCGATCATAAGCGTATCGGTGTCATGTACTGCATCCTCGCGGCCGTCATGCTGCTGCGTGGATTCATCGACGCGATCATGATGCGTGTCCAGCAGGCACTCGCCCTGCACGGCGCGGGTTTCCTGCCGCCGTCGCACTTCGATCAGGTCTTCTCCGCGCACGGCACGATCATGATCTTCTTCGTCGCGATGCCTTTCGTGATCGGACTCATGAATCTGGTCGTGCCGCTGCAGCTCGGTGTGCGCGACGTAGCCTTTCCCACGCTCAACTCCGTCAGCTTCTGGCTGACGGCTGCCGGAGCGCTGCTCGTGAATCTCTCACTCGTGGTGGGCGAGTTCGCCCGCACGGGGTGGCTGCCGTATCCGCCCCTTTCCGAGCTTCAATACTCACCGGGTGTGGGCGTGGACTACTACTGCTGGGCCCTGCAGATCTCGGGAATCGGCACGCTGATGACGGGCATCAACTTCGTCACGACCATACTCAAGCTGCGCGCACCCGGCATGCACTACACGCGCATGCCGATGTTCTGCTGGACCGCGCTGGCCTCGAACCTGCTGATCGTCGCGGCATTTCCCATCCTCACCGCGACGCTCGCGATGCTGCTGCTCGACCGCTACGTGGGCTTTCACTTCTTCACCGACACGGCGGGCGGCAACTCGATGATGTTCATGAATCTCATCTGGGCCTGGGGGCATCCGGAGGTCTACATCCTCGTTCTGCCCGCCTTCGGTATTTACTCGGAGGTGGTTCCGACCTTTTCCTCCAAGCCGCTGTTCGGCTATCGCTCGATGATCTACGCGACGATGGCAATCTGCCTCATCTCCTTCATGGTGTGGCTGCATCACTTCTTCACCATGTGCGCCGGCGGCGATGTGAACGGCTTTTTCGGCATCATGTCGATGATCATCGCCGTTCCGACCGGGGTGAAAATCTTCAACTGGCTCTTCACGATGTACGGCGGCACCGTCCGCTTCACCTCGCCTCTGCTGTGGTCGATCGGGTTCATCGTCAGCTTCGCGATCGGCGGCATGACCGGAGTGCTGCTCGCGGTGCCGCCGGCGGACTTTCAGCTGCACAACAGCCTGTTCCTGGTGGCGCACTTTCACAATGTCATCATTACCGGCGTGCTGTTCGCCGCATTTGCCGGCTCCACGTACTGGTTTCCAAAGGCCTTCGGCTTCGTGCTCGATGAGCGGCTCGGCAAGTGGGCCTTCTGGCTATGGCTGATCGGCTTCTGGGTCGCCTGGGCGCCCGGTTATGCGCTCGGGCTCGAGGGCATGACGCGGCGCCTGCAGCACTACGATCGCGCCGACTGGCAACCGATGCTGCTGGTGGCTGCCGCCGGCGTCCTGATCCTTCTCGTTGCCATCCTGTTGCAAATCGCGCAGCTCGTGGTCTCCATCCGAAGCCGCGAGAAGCGGCGAGACGTCACGGGGGACCCGTGGGATGGGCGGAACCTCGAATGGGCCACGGCCTCGCCGCCTCCGCCCTTCAATTTCGCCGTGCTGCCGAACGTCAGTGACCAGGAGCCTTACTGGGATATGAAGCTGCGCGCACGCGAGGCTGGTCAGCTGCAAACGTCCGAGCCACATTACGAGCCGATCGCAATGCCGCGCAACTCACCGACGGGGTTCGTCTGCGCCTTCTTCTCGGTCATCACGGGTTTCTCACTCATCTGGCACATCTGGTGGCTGGTGATCGTCGGACTCGCCGGCGCTTACGCTACGTTCGTCGTGTTCGCGTGGCGCGATCATGACGAGGCGCTGATCCCGGCAGAAGAGGTCGCTCGGCTCGATCGCGCCAACCGCACCGCACGCTCCGCTGCAGTCCAGCGGCAGGCCGTCACATGAGCGCGCCGTCCAGCGCCCTGCGCGTCGGCCGTGATCCCTATCACGTCGGCCACGGAGCCGAAACAGGCGGCCCGGAGTTTACCGGCCATGGGGGCGGAGGGCCGGCGCCGAAGCGCATCGTCGTCGGCTATGGATTCTGGATCTTCATTCTCTCGGACGTCGTCATGTTTTCGGCGTTCTTTGCCACCTATGCGGTGCTGCTGAATGCCCGGGCCGGAGGACCCGGACCCCGCGAGCTCTTCGATCTGCACCTGACCGCCATCGAGACGGCCTGTCTGTTGCTTTCGAGCTTCACCTGCGGGCTTGCGAGCATGGCCGTGGGGGCGCGCAGCCTCATCTGGACGGAGGCGGCCCTGCTGCTCACGGGCCTGCTCGGGGCTACTTTCATCGGGATCGAGATCAGTGAGTTCGCGCGCTTGACCGCCCGCGGCGCGGGACCCACGCACAGCGCCTTCCTCTCTGCTCTCTTCACGCTCGTGGGTTGTCATGGCGTGCACGTGAGCTGCGGAATTCTGTGGCTCGGAACGATGATGGCGCAGTTCGCCGCCAAGGGTTTCCGGGAAAACATCCGCCATCGCTATCTGTGCTTCTCGCTGTTCTGGCACGCCCTCGACATCATCTGGATCGGCATTTTCAGTGGTGTCTATGTCATCGGGGTGGTCACCGGATGAGCATGGACCCGACAAGCCCCGATCGCCCGCGCCGGGAAGCAGCCTCCTCCCGGGAGGAGGCATTCGATGCCGGATCGCGGATTGGCGAAGATCGAATTCCGGGCGCGCCCTCGCATGAGCTTCCCAGTCTCGGTGCGGAGCTGCGCCGGTACGTGCTCGGTCTCGTCCTTTCGGTGCTCCTGACCGCCGCGGCGTTCCTGTCCGTCGGCACGCACTTGATCTATGGTCCGGGCATCGTCATGGCCATCGTCGTCTTCGGCCTCGCCCAGGTCGGCATCCATCTCGTGTTTTTTCTTCATCTGACGACCGCGCCGGACAACGCCAACAATGCGCTCGCGCTCGCCTTCGGTTTCCTGATCGTGTGCCTGATCGTCTTCGGCTCGATCTGGATCATGTTCCACATGAATCACAACATGATGCCGGCCAGGCAGCTGATGGACATGCAGGGGTGAGTTGGGAGCGAGAACGCTTCAGGTTGCGGCGCTTGGCCCCGGGAATGCCGCATCCAGGCTCTGAAGGTCCTGCGGCGTCAGTGTCATGGAGAGCGCTGCGGCATTCTCCCTGACATGCGGTGGAGAGCCGGACTCGGGAATCGCGATGACGGCCCCGCTGCGGATCGTCCACGCCAGGGCGATCGCAGCGGGCGAGCAGCCGTGGCGGGTCCCGATCTGCGCCAGCGTGCGGTCATTCAACAGGAGACTATGGTGGCCGCCGAGCGGAGAGTACGCCATGATCGGGACGCTCTGCTTCCTGCACCAGGGCAAAAGATCGCGCTCGATGCCACGGTCGTTGAGACTGTACGGAACCTGATTGGTGGCACAGCGGTGGCCATCCGGAACGCGGAACAGATCTTCCATCTGAGCGACGCTGAAGTTGGACACGCCCCAGGCCCGGATCTTTCCCGCCGCGCGCAGCTGCTCAAACGCCGCCACCATACCGGCGAACCGCGAGCTCGGGGCCGGCCAATGCAACAGATAGAGGTCCAGGTACTCGCTGCCGAGACGAGCAAGGCTGGCCGCGCAAGCGCGCGCGATGCCATCGCCGGGCACCTCATCCGCCTCAACCTTGGACACCAGGAACAGCCGATCGCGCTGACCGGCAATCGCATGACCAATGAGCCGCTCGGAGCGGCCATTGCCATAATTTCCCGAGGTGTCGATCAATGTCATGCCAAGCGCGGCACCCGTCCGCAAGGCCTCTTCTTCGACCGCCGGCGGATGCCTTCCCTGACCGAGCTGCGCGCTGCCCTGGCCAAGCGCGGAGACGATCGTGCCGCCTGGAAGCTTGACGGTCCGCGGCGTGCCTGCCGGTGCCGCACCAGGGGTGGGGACCTCCGCAGTCGCTGGCCCCGCGAGCAATACACCTAAACTCGGAACCGATAGACCCAAGGCCGCGCATCGCGCACTGAATTGGCGCCGGTTGAGCAAGTGGCCATTCGTGCTCAACGAGCTTCCCTCAACAGTGTGCGCCGGGGATCAGGACGAGAGCACCAGCCAGCAAGGCGACGGAACTGATGACGTGCAGTGCGAGCATCGTTGGTTCTCCTTCTAATTCTAGCTGCCCACTCGGGACGGGGAAGCCCGTGACCCTACGCCGAGAGCGCCAGGGTCGCAACAAACCGCACGGTCGAGGCCCAGCCCGCGATGGCGGTCACCCCTGGTCCCCAAGCGCGCGACGACCAGCGTGAGCGGAGGAAGGTCGTGACCAGGCTGCTCAATGGCCCGTCTGGGCCCAATGCTAGAATGCCCAACTCCGGCGAGGCACCGTTTTCTGACAGGAGTCTTCCATGAACGAAGAAGCGCTGAACCTCAGCATACGTAAGTTCCTGAAAATGGTCGGTGTCAATTCGCAGCGGGAGATCGAGCATGCGATTGCCAGGGCTGCCGCGGCCGGCGCGATCGCCGGTACCGAATCATTTGCCGCGAAAATGAGATTGGAAGTCGCCGGTCTCAAGATCGATATCGAATACAACGGTGACATTCAGCTTCAATAGGTTCCGCTTAGGTTCGGGCGGAATGAAGGAGTCTGGTCAAAAGTCCAGGCGACAGTGCGGGCGCGCACCACGCCAGAGCGTGCACTGCCTCGAAGATGTGGCACCCGCCAGAAGATCTGGCTACCGCGGCGCACGAGGTGCCCCCGGACATGGTGAAGCCGCGGGCTCATCCTTGTAGTTTGCGGCTCCGCGTGCTCGCAGTCCCGATAGTCCGGGAACACGGGAGCACGCACTTCGATGTGATCCAGCAGCGGCGCCTTCCGGCGCTGGACTCGTCGCCGGTTGAGGTGCCGCAGGAGCGGGGCGCGCTGCGGGAGCCCGTGCCGCGTCGCAAGCAATAGAAAGAAAGTGAGCAGTATCGGAATATCCATCGCGATCGTGCCGAGCGCGTGGCGCCACAGAGCAGCCCTTTGCTCGCTCAAGAGACTTGCGCTCGCGTAATACTCCGACCAGCTCTGCTCATAGCGAAAGCGAAAGCAGCGGCTCAGAACATCATCGTCCGAGCGCCTGCTGTCATAGACCCCTCCGGCGGACCCCGGGCGCAAATCGAGGGATTGCGGTTCCTCGTGCACCGCCGTATCGAAGTCGAAGTACGCTTCGACGCTGCTCGCGAGCACGTCGGCGCCCACACTCCAGAACGTGCGCACGAGCCCGCGGCGGCCGTCCCGAGATGAGCGAACCAACGCTCCGCGTCGGCCGTCCCATTGCGCCGCCCCCGGGATCGGCGGAAAACCGTAGCGCTGCAGAGCATGCGTCCATGGCTCGGTGCACCACTCGACCCACAGAGTCTCCGCGGGTACGTGCAACAGGTCCGCGCAGGCGACCGTGCCGGCACCCTTGGAGTAGGCCAGATCGGCGCACAGGCGCGCCAGGTTATCGGTCAGCACGTAGCGCAACGGACAGTCCGCGACCAACTCGGCGTAATTCGCAGTGTTGTTGAGAGCCGTCAGTTCGCCGCTTGTGCTATCAAGTACGACGAACGGCATGTGACACTGCGCGACGCTGTCCATCAGATTCACGTCGCCAAACCTAGCAGCGCCCGGCAGACCCCAAGAGAAAATGTGATAAAGCCGGGCCCTGCCGTGACGACGCGGGAAGATGTGTTCAAGGCCACGGGGGAGACCCCGAAGGCTGCGCTAGGGGGTAGTGCAGTAGCTTCGTCCCCGAAAGGGCCGCGCTCGTCCCTGTACACGCTGCACACCGAGTACGCCGCGCCTCAGCGGAGGCGGGGCGGTGGTACGATTTGAGTGGCGCTGATACCGCATGGTCGCAATTCCCACCACTCTCTGGCCGTATGCCGCTCCGGTAGTCGAGGACGAGCAACAGTTCTTGTCCCGCCGCGACGTGCTGCTGCTCGCTTGCATCTTCTGGGGCTACGTCACCTTGACGGAGCTCGTGTACTACAAAGCGATGAGCATCGAGCTCAGCGAGATGACCGGCATCATGGTCTTCTTGCCGTGGTACGTCCGGTTGATGCAGCACGCGCTAATGCTGCCGCTGCTGCTGCTGTGTTATTCCACGGCGGTTCGCTCGGGCTGGAAACCCGCTGGGCGGCGCGTACCCCTGCAGTTCGCGCTGGCGCTCGGGTTCTCCCTACTGATGTTCTGGATGCTGCGGGCCAGCGAAGTCATCCTGCACGTCGCCATCGGCACCTATGCGGAACCGTTTCTCATCCAGACGAAAGGCGATTGGGCGGTGTGGGCCGCAACCACCGTCATCGCGCTGCTCCCTTACGGCTTCGGCCTCGCGCTGCTCAACGGGGTGGCAGCCTACCGGCGCTACCATGAGCTGCGATTGCTCAATTCCGAGCTGCGGCGCGACTGGGCTGGCGCACGCCTCGCCGCCTTGCGCACACAGCTTTCGCCACACACGCTCTTCAATGTACTGAACACCATTCAGGCGCGAATCAGCGGCGAGCCGGAAGTTGCTCAGGCCCTGATCGCGTCCCTGGGGGACCTGCTGCGGGGGCTGCTACAGGCCGGAGGCCGGGACTTCACCCAGTTGCGGGACGAGCTGCAGTTTGTCGAGCTCTATCTGAGCCTGCAGAGCGGCCGCTTCGCGGATCGCCTCACGGTGCGCGTCCACAATGGGGCCGAGGTGCCTGCCGTCTGGGTGCCGAGTCTGATCCTGCAACCGCTCGTCGAGAACGCGGTCGTTCACGGCCTCGCCAATCACAGCGGCCCGGCGTGGATCGACGTCACCTGGGACGTGTCGCCGCAAGGCTTGCAGCTCAAGGTGGTGAACTCGGTCGGCGCGAGCGGAGCTTGCGGAATGGGAGGCTTCGGGCTCCAAAACGTGCGCGAGCGGCTAGCCGTACACTTCGGCGGACGCGCGGTCCTCACGTCGGCCCCCGGCGATGGGTCAACCTGGGCGGCGACCCTGCAGCTGCCGGCGTTGCGGGAGTGGTTCTCCAAAGCTCCGACGGCGGCAACGACGAGCCGGTTGTGAAAGTCATGATCGTCGACGATGAGTTGGCAGCACGCGACGCCCTGCGGGAGCGCTGCGCGAACGAGCCCGACATCGAGGTGGTGGGGGAATACGCCAACGCCGAGAGTGCGCTGGCGGCGCTGCCGCAGCTGGCGCCCGATCTCATATTCCTGGACGTCAAGATGGGAAGACTCTCCGGGATGCAGCTCGCACAGACTCTCGAGGGCGGCTCCGCACCGCTCGTCGTTTTCGTTACGGCGTTCGACCGTTATGCGCTGCAAGCCTTCGAGGTGAACGCGGCGGACTTCCTGCTCAAGCCCTTCGATCGGGAGCGCTTCCGCACGATGTTGCGGCGCGTGCGGGAGCGCTACGCCGCGCGCAACTCCTCGAATTACCAGATCGCCGCAGCGACACTCGTGGAGCTGCAGCGTCTCTCGCAGGCGCGGCTCGAGACGCGGCCGCGCCTGCTCGCAGAGATTGGCGGCGCGCTACACATGGTAGATGTAGCACAGGTCGAGTTCGTGACCGCAAACCGCAACTACGTGGTGCTCACGGTTGGCAAAACCGCATTCCACGCACGCAGCACACTCATTCAGGCGGAAGAGTCGATGCGCTCTCAGCCGATGCTGCAGATCAACCGCTCCTGCCTGGTGAACATGAACCATGTCCGGCAGGTGAGCCGCACTCCCCGCGGCGATTACGTGTTCGTCCTGAGCGGCGGGAGCACCGTGACCAGCAGTGAGCGCTTTCGACATAAGGTCCGCGAGGGCATCGGCCAGTTCGCCGTCGGTGGCTCGAAGGACTGACCGGAGCCGGCCGGCCCTGGACCTCGCTGGCACGCAACAACAAAAGCCCGGGACGACCGCAGGCGATTTTCGGATGAGCGCGAGAATCCGCTCTGGACGCAGCTCACGCCCGCCGGGTTATATGCACACACTATGAACCTCCTCATCGTCGATGATGAGCCCGCGTCGCGTGTCGCACTGATCAGGCTGTGCGAGCACGAACAGGATATGCGCATCGTGGGTGAGGCGGCCACCGGCGGCAAGGCCATCGAGGCGGTGGAGACTCTGCGACCCGACTTGATGCTCCTCGATGCCGATCTGCCTGACATGTCCGGTTTCGAAGTGCTGCGCGCGCTGCGGCGCCGGCAGCAACGCCGCACGATCCTGATGACCCCGAACCTGCAGGATGCTCCGGGTGCTCTGGCGGCCGGGGCGATGGATTACCTGTTGAAGCCCGTGAGCGAGCAAGCCTTCTCAGCCTCCATCCTCCGGGCGAGAGCACGTCGAGCCCCACGCCCCCAGGACGCACCCGACGTACAAACAGCCGCACTGACCGCCGGTCCCTTTGCGACCTGCACGGGCCGGCCGCTGTTTCTCGTAGGCGAGCGAGAGCATCGGCTCTACCCGCTGGATCCGTTCGAGATCGATTACGTCCAGGCTGCAGGCAACTACGTGACCTACCACGTTGCCGGTATCGAGTACATTGCCCGCGAATCGATCAAGCGACTCGATGGCCTGCTGGTGTCGGCCGGTTTTGTGAGGATCGAGCGCTCGCTCCTTTTGAACGTCCGCGCCATCGCCTACGCACAACCGATCGGCCACGGCTCCTTCGTGTTCACGCTCACTTCGGGCGCGCGCCTGCACTCGGGGCATGCCTACCGGGACACGATTCTCGCGGCGCTCCCGCTGCGCCGGCGGGCACCCGGACCTTTACCGGCGTCTCGCTGACGCTGCACCCCACCCTGCGCGCCTTGTCGGAGTGACGGCTCCCGCTGACACTTCTGACTGCCTCCCGCTCAACGCTGCTGCCAGATGCATCTACGTCCTGTTGGTTCATCACCGTAACTGACGCCTTCTTCACGCGCCGGTCGCGTTGGTCACATTGAAGCACCGCGACAGTTTCCGCCGGTTATCGTTCCCCTCACCTGTAACTACCGCTCGGCCACGCGCACGCCAACAGATGTCCTGCGCGTAGCGCGAAAGCAACGACAAGCTGGAACCAACCAATTCAGGGGAGACGTCCATGACTCGCATGCGCAAGGCGCTGATCCACGCTATGTTCGCGATAGTCGCGAGCTCATTCCTGCCTGACGCGCTCGCCCAGCAGGCGCCGGCGGCCGCCTCCGCAGAACCAGCGGCGGAAGCCGCTGCCCCCGTACAGGAGGTGGTCGTGACCGGCTCGAGAATCCCTGTGCCGGCCAACATCTCGGCAACCAGCCCGACGACCGTCGTGTCGAGCCAGGAGGTTCAGCTCCAGGGGCACACCGACATCTCGGATGTGATGAATCAACTGCCGCAGAACATCATCGGGTCCAATGCGGATTTCGGTAACACGTCGAGTCCCTTGACCGCCACCGGCGGCTTCACGACGGTCGATCTGCGGGGCCTGGGTCCGCAACGCACGCTCGTTCTGGTCAACGGACGCCGGTTGGGCACGGGGGATCCGAGTACCAGCAATCAAAATGCCGCGCCCGACATAGATCAGATACCGGTACCGCTGATCGAGCGGGTCGACGTGGTGACCGGAGGCGCCTCCGCCACCTATGGGTCCGACGCCATTGCGGGTGTCGTGAATTTCATCCTCAAAAAGGACTTCGAAGGCATTCAGATCGATGGCCAGTACGGCTTCAGCCAGCACAACCAGCACAGCACGTACATTCAGGGTCTGCTGGGTACTGATGATCCGAACACAGGATTCACGGCGCAGTCGACCGTTCCCACCGGCAGCATCCGCGATGGCTACAAGCACGACTTCTCGATCCTCGCGGGCGAGAACTTCGACGAGGGCAAGGGAAACTTCACGGGCTATTTCGTCTATCACGAGCAGCAACCGGTGACAGCCGCGGCACGCGACTTCTCGGATTGCCAGCTGATCTCGAATGGTCTGGAGGGCTCACCCACCTTTTCGAACGTGGAATGCCTGGGCAGCTCGAACTCCAATCGCTTCACCCCGCAAGCGGGCGCCGGCTCGCGCTATACCGTGGTCGGCAATCAGTTCCTGCCCTGGCCGCAGGCCGGATCGAGCCCGCCGGCAATCTTCGACTTCAACAATTACGAGTTCCTGCAGCGCGAAGACAAGCGTTTCCAGGCCGGATTCCTGGCGCATGAGGAGCTCAACGATCACGTGCAGCCCTACATGGAATTCACGTGGATGGATGACCGGAGCACGGCGGTCGTCGCGCCCTCCGGCATCTTCATCGGCGGTGATCCCTTCACGTCCGACAACAACGAGCTGATCAATTGCAGCAATCCACTGCTCAGCGTCCAGGAACGATCCCTGATCTGCACGCCCGCGCAGATTGCCGGAGACACCGCCAATCCGGGCTCGAAGGGCAACAGCGCCGACGTCTCGATCGGACGCCGCAACATCGAGGGCGGCGGCCGGACCTCCGTTTACGAGCACAACAACATCCGGGCGGTCATCGGGACCACGGGCGAGGTCATCGATGGCTGGACCTATGATCTGTACGGCTCGTATTACTACGTGACGACTTTCCAGAGCAATACCGACTATCTGGACTATGCCAAAATCAACAGCGCCCTGCAGGTCACGACCAACGCAACGGGTCAGCCGGTCTGCATCAGTGGCGGCCTGTGCGTTCCGTGGAACATCTTCACAACGGGCGGAGTGACCCCGGCGGCGCTGAATTATCTGTCGACCCCCGGGACCGCATACGGAAATAACACGGAGCAGATCGCTCACCTCGATTTTACCGGTGAGCTGGGCAAGTACGGACTGGAGAGCCCGTGGGCGAACGAGGGCGCCGCCGTCAACCTCGGCTACGAGCACCGAATGGACAGCGTCACTTTCAATCCGGACGGGGCGGAAACATCCGGCGATCTCGCCGGCTTCTCCGGCGCACTGGTACACATCGATCAGCATTACGACATCAATGAGGGATTCGTCGAGCTGCGGCTGCCGATCGCGCACAGTCAGCCCGGACTGTATGATCTGACAACGGACATCGGGTACCGCTATTCCAATTACAACACGACCGGGACCACGAACACCTACAAGTTCGAGGTGCAGTACGCGCCGATCCAGGACGCCCGCCTGCGCTTCTCGTTCGATCGCGCCGTCAGAGCCCCGAATCTGATCGAGCTGTTCCTCGCGCCATCCTTTGGGCAGGAGAACGTCGTGGGTAATGATCCGTGTGCGGGCGTGCCCACTGCGACGCTCGCGCAGTGTGAGCATACCGGCGTCACGCCGGCACAATACGCCGTAAACCCCGCAACCGGGGCCAACAGCATCACTCAGTGCGTGTCAGGTCAGTGCGGGCAGGTCATCGAGGGCAACAGTGCACTCAAACCGGAAGTGGCGACCACCTGGTCCCTCGGCTTGACACTCACGCCGACGGCCCTCCCCGGCTTCAGTGCGAGCGTCGACTACTACCACATCCGGCTGGCGGATCAGGTCGGAACCTACCCGTTTGCCGCCATTTTCAATGGCTGCCTCTTCAACGATAACCCGATCTACTGCAGCCAGATCGTGCGCACGCCGGCAGGCGCACTCACCGGGGCCACGGTGGCAGGGGGAGGCTATTTCCTGCAGAAGGATTTCAATCTTGGTCTGTCCATCGTGTCTGGCTTCGATCTGCAGACGAACTATCGGTACGATCTGCCGGGCAGCTGGGGCTCCCTCAGCGCCTCTCTCAACGGGGCCTACCTCTGGCATCAGACCGAGACTCCCTATCCGGGCTCTCCGAGCTTCGACTGTGCAGGTCTCTTCGGCAGCACCTGCACCAGCATCACCCAGGGCTCCGTGAATCCGCGTTGGCGCCACAATTTGCGGGTGACCTGGGATACCCCTCTGAATGTGCTGCTCTCCGCGCAGTGGCGCTTCATCGGTCCGACGACCTTCGACAACAACTCTACCAATCCGATACTTCATGATGCCGAGGAGGGTGCATACGATGCGTACAACGCGCGCATTCCGGGCTACAGCTACCTGGACCTGACGGCGGTCTGGCATGTGATGAAGCAGCTGGAGCTGCGTGCCGGGGTGACCAACGTGCTCGACAAGGACCCGCCCATCGTGCCTTCGCTCGATATCACCGCAAACGCCGGACCGGCGAACAGCTTCCCCGCCTACGACTACCTGGGAAGGCAGATCTTCGTCGCCTTTACCGCGAAGTTCTGAAAAAGGGGGCTGCCCGGCCGGTGGCGGACCGGCCGGGCGAGCTCCCGCACCTCGCGCCAGAATGGTTCGTTTGTCTACAGCCCTGCTCTGGGCAGCTGCCGGTGCCACAGGTTGTGCCACCGCCCCAACCGCGCCGAAACCCGCCTTAGCGGCGCCGACAGTGCAAGGCGCCCCAGCCTCGAAGGATCCGCAAACTCTGCAATGCCGGATGGAGCGGCCGACGGGATCATTGCTGAGCGTCAAGTCCTGCACGACCAAAGCACAGCGAGACGCCATCAAAGCGGCCACAGAGGGGATTCAACAGGAGCTCCGCGGTACACAGGGTGGCGCGTGCCACTCGCCAGAGTGCGCCAATCAGTGACGCGGGTCTGCGACCTGGAACCCTCTGGTCGCATCGAGGTGTGCGGTTTGATTACGCGAGCACTTTGCCTGCTCCTTCTGAGTGTTCGCCCAGTCAGCGCGTCGGAGCCTCCCGTTCCGGCGGTACCGCCCTCCGAACACACCACCCCGCCAGCGGACGTCCTGGTGCAGGCGCCGGAACCGCGCTTCGTCGCGCCCACCCTGCGCGACAGGATCGGACGTATCTGGGCTCCGGTCCTGATCAACGGCCGGGGACCGTTTCGGATGGTGCTCGACACCGGCGCAAGCGATTCCGCGATCACGGCACCCGTGGCCGCGGCGCTCGGCATCAACCCCGACACCTCCCGCATCGTGCTGGTGCAAGGGGTCGCGGGCAGCGCAATCGTCCCGACCATCCAGGTAGACTCGCTCTCGGTCGGGGACCTCGATGTCACTTCCGCCACTCTGCCAATCGTTGCAGACGCTCTCGGCGGAGCGGAGGGCGTGCTGGGAACCGCGGGTTTGTCCGACAAGCGGATTGCCATCGATTTCCGTCACGACCGCATCACCATCACCCACTCTCACAGACAGGTCGCGCCACTGGGGTTCATCACCCTCCCCCTGGAGCGCTCCGGTCCCGGGCTGCTGATGGTCGCCGGGTCGGTGGCCAATGTGCATGTGCATGCCGTGATCGATACCGGCGCCGAGAGAAGCATCGGCAACGAAGCATTGCGCCGGGCGCTCGTGAGTCGCCACGCGCAGGGCACGCCTGACCAGATATTTGACGTCACGACACATGTACAGGGCGGCGAGCTGTTTGCAAGCCCGACGATCACGCTGGGCAAGATCGAGATCAACGGCGCGCGCATCACCTATGGCGAAGTGCACATTTTCGAGCACTGGAACCTGACGCACGAGCCCACCCTGTTGATCGGCATGGATGCATTGGGGCTGCTCGAGGCGCTCATCATCGACTATCGGATGCGCGAGCTGCAGCTGCGGACGCACTGAGATCGTCCGGATTTCCTGAAACGCGATTATCCTCCCTTGCAGTGATCGCGCCGGTCACGGGCTTCATCGCCAAGTGAAGGCGATCGCCGAGCTACTCAGTCGAGCTCGAAATGCTCATCGCCACTGAGGCGAATCGGCCCACTGAGTGGTGTCAGCTTGATGGAGCCCGTGGCGGCCCCTGGGATGTCGAAGAACGGCTCATCCGGCTCGGAGTGCAGGTACATGTCCTCCTGCACGGCACCACAGCAGCTGCAGTGATTGGCATAGTAACCGTGCGCCGAGTCCGGATGTGATTCGGGGGGAAGAATGACATCCTCGACCATCCGGAAAGTGGGCCAAGCCTGGAGTTGCCGCGCGAGCGGCTCGTCGATGGCCGAGACGTCCGAAACGGTGAACTGCGTGAGCGGTTCACCCGAGGCCGTACCGCTTGCGCAGTGAATACAGATGACTTCGGTCGGTGCGCGGCAGGCTGCGCACGTGATGGTCGCCGAAGCCACATAGGCCTCATCCGAGGCAATGCTGAATTCGTCCCCGGCATCGAGGTCGGCCTCGGCATCGTAAGGGTACTTCGAGCCCATATACGTCTCGCGTCTACTCACGGCATTCTCTCCCTGGATCGGCATCGTGCACAGGCCCCGGGCCTTTGGGCCGGGACCTGACCCGGACGCCCGGCGTTCTGGTGGCCGTCGCCCGCGGGGTGGGCGGATTCGGTGGGCTGGGCGCGGGAGCGGCGGCGCTGACGGGAGTGGCGGCCCGGTGGACGGAAGCTGTGACGGTGGGCGGCCGGCGGGTAACTCTGGGGTAATTCACCGAAGTGACCGCTACCTGCTTCCAGTCCGGGACCGAGGCGAGCTTCAGGAAGCCCTGCAGATCCGGCAGGCGCTCGATTTCCGAGGCCAGAACGGCCGGCTCGATTTTCACGTGCTGACTGGTCGTGATGGACGCCCACCAATCGCTCGCCTTGCGCGTCTTTGATCGGGTGGTCTGCAGGACCTCGCGCTGGCCGATGAGCTTGGAGGCGAACTCGGAGGTTCCGCCGCGCTCGCTCGCCGAGCAGCGCAGGATCAGCGTGTTGCCGCAATTCTCGACGATGGTGTCGGCGGTGCCTCGGCCGTAGGTGCTCGAAACCTGGGCAATCGATTGAAAGCCGAGGACACAGCGGCCGCCGAACTTGCGCAGGCGCGCCAGGGCGTCTTTGAGACCATCGATCTCGCCGAGCGCGTCCAACTCGTCCACGATGAACCAGAGACGCTGGTCGCCCTCCTCCCGATTCATGGCTTCGAAGATGGCGAGACGCATCCAGGCGGATATCGTCGAGCGCAAGGCAGCGATCTCTCCGGCCTTGTACGGGAAGAACAGAACGCCACCCGGGACACCGGAGCGCACGTCGTACCGGGCGCCGGGATGCGTGCGCTGGGCGCCCAACCTTACCCACTCGCGCACAGAGAACGGGCGACCGGGCTGGCGTGTGGTGTACTCGAGTGCCCGTACGGCAGAGCTCGCAACCGACCGGATCGATCCGAACATTTTCTCGTTGCCCTCTTCCAGGAATGGTCCGGCGGGGGTACCGGCCAGCAAACGCCGCAGACCGCTGACGGGCTCGGCATTCACCAGACGGTAGAGCTGCGCATCGTCCTGGATCTGCGCAGCCATCGCCTGCTTCGTCACGGCAACGAAGAACGTGCGCGCGTATTCGCTCCAGATCCGATCCTGCTCGCCCCCGTCGGGGATGAGCGATCGGGCGAGCTGATCGACGTCATAGTCGTTCGTGATCTCGGCGAAGAGGTTCCATTTTGCCGCATCACGATCGAACGGATTCAGAATCACATCGCCCCGTTCGGCATCATAGAAGCGATCGAGGTAGCCGCCATCGGGGTCGGCGATGACGGCGCGGTCCCCTCGCGCCAGCGCCGCGCTCAGCAATTCGCGAATGGCGGTGCTCTTGCCGGTGCCGGTCGTGCCGATCAGCTTGAAGTGCTTGGTCTCATCCTGCGGAGTGAGCGCCATCCCGGCAAGCGTCATCTCGCTCCCGCGATCGGCTCCACGTTCATCAGGGGTGTTGTGTCGGCCGGGCAATCCAGCATTCGAGACGACCGCACCGCGCCGATGCAAGGTATCTGGCGGCCGCCGGTCTGACGCGACCATCCGGCCGGCAGCGTAACCGACTGCGCCACAGACGACGAAGCCGAATCCGGTTTGCAACAGACTCTCGGCGCCTGGGTGGAACAAGAGCAGATCCGCTGTCGACGCTGAGATCGCCGCGACGAGACTCAACGGTACGGCCAGGACAGGACTCAACAGAAGCTGGCGAGTGGCGGCGCGTCCCTGCAAAAGCCCTGCTACCAGAGGTGCGAGCACTGCGGTGTAGCCGAGAAGCAGACCGTTGGCGCCATGGGTGAGTGAATGGATCGATGGGCTCATGGGGGTCCTTCTATAGTCCGAGGTCCTGACCAGGGCTGCGATTCTTCGTTTCCCCGGCACCCGATGTTCGGTCTGAGGCGGAGGGTTGCTGGAGATGCTCTTGATCGCGGTTTTTCTGGTCGGCGCGCCAATTTTGTGCGGACTGTTCCGCGGTCGGGCCGGGGAGGTGAGTCTCGCGATACCGCAACCATTGCCTGACGGACTCCGCCGCGATAGGGCTAGACGGCTGACGATCGAGCGAGGCTGCCGTGCGCTGCGCCCGGATCTCGCGGTTGGCTGCGTACTGCTCCCGTCGTCGCTGATTGCGCTCCTCCCGCGTAAGGGCACTCCAGCGGAGCCTTTTCGGCTGACTCTCCTTTTGCTTGAGAGCTTCGACTGCCAGTCGGCGGCGCTCGCGAGCCTGCTTCTGGAGAACGCGCTCGAGCGCATCGCCGCCGATCGCACGCGCCTCGAGGCGCTCACGGTATCTCGCCCGGATTGCATCGCCCGCCGCGGTGCGGCCAGTCCTTTTTTCCGCGTAGAAGACCTTCTCCGGAATGGTGGGTATGGGCTCCCGGTTGATTCCCTGATCCTTGAGGCTGCGGTGATCGACGCGCGCCTCGAGGCCCGCAGCGCGCAGTGCGTCGTTGGTTATCTGCGCCCAGCGCTCGCGAATGAGCAGGTACTCGGCCTTCGTGGGACCCAGACCACGCAGATGCGCCTCCCGGCCTCCCAGCTCCAGGGCGGTCCGGTGACCCAGCCCTTGGGGTGTCACTTCACGGGTGGTCATGAGCAGATGCGCGTGGTGATTGCGTTGGTCGGCCCCGGGACGCGGCTCGTGAATTGCGCAATCCACGGCGCCCCCATACCTGTTGGCCAACTCGCGCGCGAAGGTTTGCACGAGCTGGATTCGCTGGGCAGGACTCAGCTCTGGAGGCAGGAGAACCAGCATTTCCCTGGCAAGGCGGGAGTTGCGGCGGACCCCGGCATGTTCGGCGGCGTTCCAGAGCGTCGATCGGTCACGAGCCCAGCCCATGTCGTCGCGATCAGCCAGCGGCGACGGGAGGACGATTTCCTTGTGCGCTACATCCGAGCGGTTGGAGTAGTTGTAAACCTCGCTGGTTCGCTCGTCGCGGATACGCTCTCCCGCGCGGTACGCGGCGGCTCGCGTGACGCGCGCACCTTTTCCACGGGAGATGTGCCGGGAGCGAAGGAAGTAGCTGGCCATTGCGACTCGACTTCCGCTGTGGACGCAATGAGGTGGGCGAACGGATCTTTACTCAATCCGCGG
>DASTDD010000155.1:0-11712 GCA_035710545.1 Steroidobacteraceae bacterium | reverse complement strand
AGGGGATGAGTCTTTCCGCCTCGCATTTTCCGCTGCTGGCCGCTCTGGACCGCTTGGGTCCGCTGAGCGTAGGAGAGATTGCCGCGGCGCTCGGCGTGAGCCAGCCGGGTGTCACGCGACTGCTGGAAAAGCTGGAATCGGACGGCCTGGTGAAGTCACAGCTCGCTGCGGATCGCCGGCGCCGCCCGATCATGCTCAGCCGAGCCGGTCAGCAGCTCGTCCTGCGCGGCAAGCAATCGGCCTGGGCGAGGATAGAGGCGGCCGTTGCGGAAGCCTGCCACGACCTGCGCGGATCATTTCTCGAACAGGTGGGCGAATTGGAAGACACGCTCGAGGCGGCTTCGCTAACCGTTCGAGCCCCACGCAAGCCCTCTACAGGTAAGCGACATGCAGGCGCTTGATCGTCCTGCGTGGGCGAGCCTCACTACATTTCACGCATCGCTATCAGTAGGCAATGCGTCCGCACGTCGCTATCTGTCCGACGTCAACATGTTCGCTTCCACATGCGATGAGACACTTGCGCACCTGAGCGCATTGGCAGAGCTGGTGCGGCCTGGCGAGCAGGTGATCGTGCTGCAGGTGCCGCAGATAGTTGTCCCGCCGGGCTTTAGCATGCTCAAGAGAGCCAGCGGTGTTCAGATGCTGGCCAGCCGCCGCGCACACTTTGCTGGCGCCACCGAAGACATCGTGGAGCTGACAGACCTCGATGCACCCGAAATGCTGGCGCTCGCCAGGCTGACCGAACCGGGGCCGTTCCTGCCCCGGACGCACAGAATGGGAAAATTCATCGGAATCCGCCGCGACGGTCGCCTGGCAGCCATGGCGGGAGAGCGGTTTCGATTTCCAGGCTATACGGAAGTGAGCGGAGTCTGTACTCATCCGGACTTTCGCGGCCGAGGGTACGCACGAGCGCTGTCCTCAGCAGTCGCAGCTTCCATCGAAGCTCGGGGCGAGCGGGCATTCCTGCATGCCTGGAAGACCAATCGGCCCGCTATTTCACTCTATGAATCCCTGGGGTTCCAGTTGTGCGCCGAAGTCGACGTGGCAGTGCTGGAGCGGGCAGCGGACGATCCACGGAACCCTTAGACTCGTGCGTCCCCACTCGCGAGTAGAACGACATGAGTAAGCAGACCATCCGTACCCCGGACGCGCCGAGCTCGCCGCTGTTCAGCCAGGCAATCAGGGCGGGCTCGACGCTCTATCTTTCAGGCATTGCGGGCATCGATCCGGCGACCAGCCGGCCGGCGGGCGCGACGATTCAGGAGCAGACCCGGCAGGCACTGATCAACTGCGGAAACATCCTGCGCGCCGCCGGTGCAACGCTCGACAATGTCGTCGAAGTACTCGTCCTGCTCGCCCAACCGAACGACTTTGCGGGGCTCAATGAAGAGTACGCCCGCTTTTTCCCGGCCAATCCGCCGACGCGCGCGGTCGCCAGGCTCGGCCCGGAGATTCCGAATCTGCTGGTGTCGATCAAGATGACTGCCGCTCTGCAGGACTGACGCTGTCCACCGCGGGTTGGGCATGTGGTCCGGCGAAACGACCGCAGGCCAGCGCCTCCGCGCTGGCCTGTTCGGTGCTCGTAAGGACTGCTGTGACCGATCAGTCGTGCGTCGAGGGGAGATGCAGCAGGCTGCTGCTGCAGGTCACCGGTGCGGCTGGCCCGCCGAATTCACCGCTGTCTCTGCCACCGCCAAGCGGGCAGTGGGTGACGCCTGCTGGACACAACTGGATGTAATCCGAGTGGAGCGAGCCGGCGCCGAAGTAGTTCGGGTCGGCGCTGGAGACACTGACCGTCAGCACCTTGCCATCGCTCGACAGGCACCCGGTGCCGCTCGTCGTCAGGATGACGCTGGAAGCGGTCTTCGTGAACCCTGACCAAGGCAAGCAGCTGCCATCCGCCGGCAGCGCAAAGCCCGTTCCGATGAAAGTCGTACCACCACTGCCGAAGCCGCCGCCGACCTCGATGCAGTAATGCGACGCGAAGCTGGCGACAGGGGTCATCAATCCAAGAAGCGCGGCCAGGTGCAATGCCTTGAAGCGGAACATGAGTGGGTACCTCGTAAGTTCGGTTGCGGGCGTGAGAGCTTCGTCACTGATCGGAAGATGCTGCTCGTCAGCAACCTTCCCGATGGGTGTGAACGGTAATTGGCGAGGACCGCCACGCTAAGTGCCCAAAGTCATGCAGCCGAACTGAGCTGTCGGCTGTGCCGAGGTACAACCCGAGTTGTGTCGTGAAGGGCTCTGCGTTGCTGCTCAGCAGATACGCCACCATGGCACTGCCAGAACGCGCCTCGTCAGGGGAAACGTTTCCGTGCCCGCGTACAGCAGCAGGGCGCCGTCCGAAACGTCGGCGTATTCGTCCAGAAACGCCTCCAGTCCGCGGGCATCCGCGGGCCCGAGCCGTGCTGCCGTCTTGATTTCTACGGGAATCGTGCGGGACGCCGTCTCGATGATGAAGTCCACTTCCTCGCCCGATGCCGTTCGGCGCCTTGATGAGGCGTTTCGTGCGGTTCACCGCATAGGCGGGAAGGCGTATGGCCTGAAAGCTCGTCTCCATGAGGTTCAGGAACCTGTGAACTTGAGGCTGGCTGATTCCCACGTCGCGCCCCAGCTCAGTCTGATTGAGCAGTCCGCCAATTCGCAGACAGGCCCCCCGCATCAAGCGACGAAAGTCCACCAAGTTCTCCACTGCGCGTAGCGCCTGCAAGTCGCGCTCAAGGTAGGTCTGAACGTAGCCGGAGAACCAACTCTCCGCGGGGCGGCGCATTGGCTGAGAGCGGCCTGCCTCATCCCGCGCCGCGAGTTCGTGCCTCGAGCTCTTCGGAAGCTTCCAGCCAGGCCGCTTCGGCCTCCTCAGTCTGGCGTGTCAGCAGAGTCTGCCTGGCGAGCAGCTCGCGTAACCGATCCTTCGACTCGTTTTCATACAATGCCGGCTCGGCAAGCGCGCCCTGGATCGCCCGGACTTCTTCCGCCAGCCGCGCCAGCTCTGCATCGCATTTCGCCACGCGCGCCTTGAGAGGCGTCAACCGATTGCGTCGCTCCGCCTCCGCGCGCCGACGCTGCTTTGCTGCGGCCGCGCCTGTCGCGGGTTCCGCGGGCGTTGCGGTTTCCATCGGGGGTCCATCGTCCGCGGACCCGGACTCTCGTTCCGACAACCACTTCGCATAGTCCTCCAGGTCACCATCGAAGTGCGTCGCGCGTCCGTCATGCACGATCTGGAATCTGTCGGCAACGGTTCGCAGCAGATGCCGATCGTGCGAGACCAACACCACCGCACCTTCGTATTCCTGCAACGCGACCGACAGGGCCTGCCGCATCTCCAGGTCGAGGTGGTTCGTCGGCTCATCGAGCAGCAGCAGGTTCGGGCGCAGGTAGGCGACCAATGCCAGCACCAGCCGCGCCTTCTCTCCGCCCGAGAACGGCGCCACCGGTTCGAACACGCGATCGCCGCGAAAGCCGAAACTCGCGAGGAAGTCGCGCAGCTCCTGCTCCGTGGCCTCCGCCGCCCGCTGCGCGCCCACGCGTCGCAAGTTAGCAATCGGTGAATCCTCGACGCGAAGCTGCTCGAGCTGGTGCTGTGCGAAGTAGCCGATGCGCAGGTCGCGGGCTTCCGTGCGGCGGCCGGAGAGACTCTCGATCTCGCCCGCCAGCAGCTTCATGTAGGTTGACTTGCCTGCGCCGTTACGGCCGAGGAGCGCCAGGCGCTCGCCCGGGGCGAGAGTCAGTGTCACGTTCTCCAGCACGGGCTTGCCGGCGTACCCGGCCGACTGGCTCTCCAGAGTCAGCAACGGACGGGGCAGTTTGTCGGGCTGCGCGAAGGAGAACTCGAACGGCGAATCAACGTGTGCGGGCGCGATGCGCTGCATGCGCTCGAGTGCCTTGAGTCGGCTCTGCGCCTGGCGCGCCTTGCTGGCCTTGGCACGGAAGCGCTCGACGAACGATTCCATGTGCCGGATCTCGCGCTGCTGGCGCACGTACAGCGCCGATTGCTCGGCCAGCTCGGCGGCCCGCTGTTCCTCGAACGACGAATAATTCCCGCGGTAGGCGCGGGCGCGACCATGCTCGAGATTCACGATGCGGTTCACGATGCGGTCCAGGAACTCGCGATCATGGGCTATGAGCAGGAGCGTGCCGGAGTACTCGAGCAGCCACGACTCCAGCCACAGGATGGCATCGAGATCGAGGTGATTGGTGGGCTCATCCAGCAACAGCAGGTCCGAACGACACATGAGCGCCTGCGCAAGGTTCAGCCGCACACGCCACCCGCCGGAGAACGCCCGCACCGGTCGCGACTCATCGGCCGTGGTAAACCCCAGCCCATGTAACAGCCGACCCGCCCGACTTCGGGCGTCATATCCACCTGCCGCCGCGTACTGCGCGTAGAGGTCGCCCAGCTTCAAACCCTGATCGCGCGCTTGCGCATCGGCGATCAAGCGCTCGAGCGCGCGCAGCGCGGCATCACCGTCCAGCACGAATTCGATTGCCGGCGTCTCGACGGGCTCGATCTCCTGGGAAACGTGCGCGATCTGGAGATTCGACGGCATCTCGAACGTGCCGGCATCTGGTTGCAGCTCTGCGCGTACCAGGCTGAGGAGACTCGACTTGCCACTGCCGTTCTCCCCGGTGATCCCGATCTTTTCGCCACGGAACAGACCGAAGGTCGCGCCTGAGAAAAGCACGCGCGGGCCGCGGCGCAGGGTGACGTCAGTGAAATTCAGCATGCGAGCGGCTAGTTTAGCGGATCAGCCCGATGGAGCGCCTTGCGATACTCCCGAGCCGGCGCACGCCGCTACTCGCTGCCGGTCATACCACCTCGCGGCTGCGGGCGCGAACGGGCCTGGTGCCTTATCGCGCGATCACTTTTCCCACTCGGCCCAGGGATCCAGGAGCTCGAGGCTCCTCGCGGGACGGGAGGCGGTTGCTTTCCCAACGTAATAGGTCCCGTCGTAGTCACTCGTTGCGGAATCGAAGCGGACCGTAAAAGGCCGGGCATTCTGGCTCGCATGGACCGGCAGCGAATGCTGGCCGCAGTAGTCCTCTGCGCTCCTGTCTGCCGCGCCGTGTCCACAGAACCACGCCGAGCCTCCTGAAAACGCCACCGCGCAAGCTGCCACCCCGATATGCAATCATAAGGTCTGAGCACTGAGATGGCCGGGGGCCCATGAACGAGGTCGCTGATGGCGCGGCTGCGCCGCTTGCGGCGAGTGCCGGCGCGCAGCCGGCCAACGCCGCGTCGGCCGAAGCCCAGCCATCCGCGCGTCTCCACCGGGAGCTTTCTTCGTTTGGCGTCCTGATCCTCACTCTTTCGTGCCTCTCGCCCGTATTTTCCATTTACGGCGTCGGAGCCGATGTTTTACAGCACGCGGGCACGGGTGCGGCCGCGCTGTTTCTCTTCGCCATCCTGGCCACCGTGGTATGGGTCCTGGTGTACGCCGAGATTGGTTCGGCATATCCGTACGCCGGCGGAGACTACGTGGGTGTCGGCGCCATTCTGGGCGGCGGGGCCGGATTTGCGAGCCTCGTGGTCTGGGCCGTCACCGCGGGGCCCATCACAGCGCTGGAAGCGAAGACCATCTCGGTCTACCTCTCTGACCTCATGACGCTCGATGCGCCCAATACGATCACGATCCTCTCACTGCTCGCTTCCATCGCCGTAGCGCTGCTCGCAGTCCGAAGCAGCGCCATCGTCACGGGACTGTTTCTAGCCCTGGAAATGCTCGCAGTGCTCGCTCTGATTGTCCTGGGAATGTGGCATCCCGTCCGAGGTATCGTGACCGTCACGACGCATCCGCTGGTGGCCGGCGCCAACGGATCGCTCATGGTCCCGACCCTCGGAGCGCTCGCTCTCGGTGCGGTCAGTGCCGTGTATGCAACCGCCGGCGGTAATCAGGCGATCGTGTTCGGCGAGGAGCTGAAGCAGCCGCGGCACGTCGGGCGGCTGGTGGTGATTGCCGGCATGGTCGGAGGTGTAGCGACGGCGCTGCCCCTCATCGCGGTGTGTCTGAGCGCGCAGGATCTGTCGGCCATCCTGAGCTCGCCCGCGCCTTTCAGCGCGTTCGTCTCATCGGTCGCCGGCCCCCTCGCCGGCCGCGCTCTCAGCGCCAGCGTGGCTCTGGCGATATTCAACGCCCTGATCGTGCAGGTCATGTTCGATGCTCGCTTGTTCTACAGCATTGCCCGGGATGACATCTTTCCTCGCCGCATGAACCGCATGCTCTCGCGCGTGCATTCCAACTCGGGTGCGCCCAGAGCCGCGACTCTGTTCATCGGCGCAATCTCCCTGGCCTGCTGCTTTCTGGGCACGCACCTGCTGGTGATCTTCGTCACGGGCATCGTGACCTACACCCTGGGGCTCGTCTGTCTGGCAGTGTTGGTTGGACGGCGCAAGGGGTTGACCGGACAGGCGGGATGGTGGCGGTCCCCGCTGCATCCTCTGGCTCCGTTGCTGGGGCTGGCGATGGCAATCGGCTTCTGCATCGCGGATCTGCTCGATCCGGATGCCGGCCGCCCGAGCATGCTGATACTCGGGGCCGCGATCGTGCTGGCTCTGCTGTGGCACCGGCTCGTTCTGAGCAGGCGACCTGGCGGCTGGTCGCCACGGGTCCTCGAGTGAGCGCGGGCGCGAGCAAACTGCGGGTGCTCTCGTGAGCCCTTCAGCGCCATCCGCGCGGCGCCGTGTAATCGATCTGACCCAGCCGCTGGGCCCCGCCACCGTCATGTGGCCGGGGTCCAGCCCGCCGTCTTTCCGCACGGTGGACGACTATGGCGATGCCGGTTGCTTCAGCCGCGTGGTGAGTCTCCATGAGCACACAGGCACGCACCTGGATGCGCCGGCTCACTTCGTCGAGGGTGCCGAGACCGTCGATCAGATCTCCGCCGAGAGGCTGGTGTGTCCGGTATCGGTGATCGACATCGCGGCCCAGGCAGCTCTCGATTCGGATTACGCTCTCTCGGTTGCAGACATCGAGCGAAGCGAAGCGCTCCACGGCGAGCTGCCGCACGTCTCGGTAGTCGTCGTTCATTCGGGATGGGCGAAGCGCCGGACAGATGCTCGCGCTTACCTGGGGAACGACGGCAGCGGCCGGCTGAGTTTTCCAGGCATCAGCCACGAGGCTGCGCTCTGGCTGGTCCGCCACCGGCAGGTCGCCGGCCTCGGGATCGATACCCCGGGCATCGACCCCGGCCGCGACACCGATTTCACCGTGCACCGGCACAGCACATTGCCCAATGGAGTCTGGCAGCTCGAAGGTCTGATCAACCTCGATCAGCTCCCCGCGAGGGGCGCGACGATCTTCGTGGGCGTGCTGCCCTTCGTCGGCGGCTCAGGGGCACCGGCGCGAGTCATCGCTATTGTCTAACTGGTTGGGATCCTCTGCGGCGATCCCAGCCGCCGGCCCGAATCATCCAGTCGGCGCGCGGGCAAGCGGGTACGCGAATAAATTTCCCGACCCGTGACGTATTACGCCTCCGAATTCCGCTAAAGCAATAATGCGGTAAACCGAATCGCGCAGTCCCGGGGGGAGGGGACCGATGCCGGCTCTGTCCGAGGAACAGTGGCGCACCTTCAGCGAGGCGCTCGGCCGAGCGCTCGACATGGGAGAAGCGGATCGAGCCGCCTGGCTGGCCTCGTTCTCAAGCTCCCACCCCGATGTGGCCGCAGCCGTGCACCAGGCCCTCGCGGCGCGCGACCGGACCGGCTTCGCGGAGTTTCTCTCCGGCCGCCCGCTGCCCGACCCGCATCCCCCGGAGGCCACCCTCGTCGGACGGCACGTGGGCCCCTACGTCATCGAGTCGGAGATCGGTCGCGGCGGCATGGGCAGCGTGTGGCGGGCGCACCGGACCGATGGCCGATTCGAAGGGACCGTCGCCATGAAGTTCGTGCATCCCTACTGGATCGGGCGCGCCGGCGAGGAGCGCTTCCGGACGGAAGGCTTGATGCTCGGGCGCCTCGATCACCCGAACATCGCGCGGCTGATCGATGCAGGTGTCATGGACGGTTCCCAGCCGTACCTGGTGCTCGAATACATCGAAGGGGAGCCGATCGACGCCTATTGCGACCGGCTGCAACTGGACGTTCAGGCCCGCGTGAGGTTGTTCCATGGCGTGCTGGCCGCCGTCACGCACGCTCACAGCCACCTCATCATCCATCGCGACCTCAAGCCTGCCAACATCTTCGTCACGCACGATGGCACCGCAAAGCTGCTCGACTTCGGTATCGCGAAGCTCCTCAGCGAGGACCCCTCGAGAGCGCCCACCCAGACACTGGCTCAGGCTCTGACCCCGCAGTACGCCGCCCCCGAGCAGCTGCTTGGACGTGCCGTGACGACCGCGACCGATGTCTACGCCCTGGGTGTCGTGCTCTACGTGCTGCTGACGGGCGAGCATCCCGTTAATCTGGGCTCGCGCTCGACTGCCGAGATCATCCATGCAGTGGTGACCGAGGAGGCGCACGCGGCCTCCACGATCGCGACTCTGCCACCCTCACGCCGGCGAGTCCTCGAAGGCGATCTCGACAACATCCTCAGCAAGGCACTGAAAAAGGATCCGGCGGAGCGCTATGCCTCCGTCGGAGCGCTGGCCGAAGACCTGAGACGGTTCCTGGCGGATGAACCCGTCAGCGCCCGGCCCGACACCGTTCCCTATCGAATCGCGAAATTCGTGCGTCGCAACCGCGGCAGCGTCGCAAGCGGCCTCCTCATTGCGATCGGCCTCATCGGCACCAGCGTGTTCGCGCTCACACAGATGAACGCAGCCCGGACACAGCGCGACGTGGCGCTGGAGCAGGTCAAACGCGCCAATGCGCAGGCGGATCTGACGCAGTACTTGCTCGACGACCGGCTGGGCAGATTGTCTCCCGAGGCAGAGCGCGAACGGCTCGGGCGCGCCCGACAGTTCCTGGCCGCGCGCTTTCATGACGATCCCCTGCACGCCGCCCCGCTGCTGATCGACATCTCGGGGCGCTACATCGACATTGGCGATTTCAAAACCGCGGCTCAGGTGATCATCGAGGTGGAGGCCATCGGACATCGCTTCGACGATGCCGCCATCCTCGGCCAGCTCGCCTGCCTGCGCACCCAGGATCTGGCGATTGCCCGCGACTTCACGGCGGCCCGGCTGCAACTCACCGCCGGGCTGGCCGAAATGCAGCGCCTGCGCCCGGTGCCGCTCGGACTCGAGGCCGAGTGCGCCACTGCCGAGGCGTTCGTCGTGCAGCAGGACGGCGACTTCGATCGCGCGGTCACCCGCCTGCGTGCGACTGTCGAGGACCTCGAGAAGGGGGGTATGCAAGGCGCCAGCCGCTTCACGGCCGCGACCAACGATCTGACCCGGGCCCTCTCCATGGCCGGCCACTATCAGGATGCGTGGGTCGTCGGCAGTCGCAACGTCTCGCTGGCGAGCGACCTGGGGCGAGCCAACACCGGGGGCTACCTGGCGTACGTCGCCAATGCGTGCTTGGCGCTGCGCGACGGAGGACAGCCAGTGCGCGCCATCGCCTATTTGAATGCCAACACCTCCGGCGTGCCGCACCCACCGGACTTCAGCGGCATGTCCACCGGCATCCGCGGCTGCTGGGCGCTGTCGAGGCTCGGGATGGGCCGGCCCCTGGAAGCTGACGCCGTCCTGGTCGATGTCGCCAACCGGGCCCAGCAGTCCGGTATTACCTATCAGGCCTCTTTGTACAAAGCAGCGTCGGTAGTCTCTGCCCTTGCGCGCACAGACCTCCCCGCCGCGGAGGCTCGCTGGGAGGAGCTCGCTGCGGATGAAGCACACCGGCTGGCCGCGGGCGAGCGTGGTATCGAGGTCGTGCGACTGCTTCTGGTGCACGCGCGACTCGACCTCGCGCGAGGCCGCGCCGAGGCGGCCCTGAGCTCCCTGGATCGAGCCGCGGCACTGATCGCCGATCGCCGCCAGCCGAGCAACCCCGATTCACGGGAGCTCGAAGCGTTACGCAGCAGCACCTACCTGTCGCAGAAACGCTATGCCGAGGCGGCACGGCACGCGCGCGCGGCGGCGCAGTTCGCGCAGATCAGCGCCGTTGATCCGAACTCATCCGCCTGGATCGGCGAGTCTCTCGTACTGCTGGCGCAGGCTCAGGCGGCCGCGGGAGACCCTGACGCCTCCGCGACTGCTCAGCGTGCGCTACCCCATCTGCTCACCAATCTGGACCCCGACAACCCCCTCATTGCCCAGGCACGGCAGCTCGAGGCTGGACGATCGATCCAATGACCCAGCCTGGGGTCCGCTAGGCTGTCACCGACATCTGAGGCGGAGGAAACCATGGCGATCGCCGACAAAGCTGTATGGGTCATCGAGCGTAACTCCGGCAAGGCCCTGACCCTGCCGGGCATTGCGGAGGCCTGTGGCGTCTCGCGTTCACACCTGGCTCTCGCATTCGGCACGGCCGCCGGGCTGCCGGTGATGAAGTATCTACGCGCGCGCCGGTTGACCGAGTCCGCCCGAACACTCGCCCGCGGAGCCAATGACATCCTTTCGGTCGCGCTGGAAGCCGGCTACAACTCGCACGAAGCCTTCACGCGCGCTTTCCGGGAACAGTTCGGTACGACACCGGAAACAGTACGCGAGCAGCGGAGCACGGAGGGACTGACGCTCATCACGGCGCCGGAGCTGAGGACCGGCGGCACCGTCGCGCTGGAGCCGCCGCGGATCCAGGCGGAGGAGCTGCTCCGCGTGGTCGGCCTGTCCGAGCTGTGCTCGTTTGCCACGACCATCCAGATCCCGGCACAGTGGCAGCGGTTCATGACGTATCATGCAGCGATTCCGGCCCGGCTCGAGCGGATGCCGTTGGGTTTGAGCCGCGCCTCCGGCGACGAAGGCCAGTTCGAGTACATCTGCGCGGTCGAGGTTTCCCGCTTTGGCGATGTTCCCAAGGAACTGCTGCGGCTCGAGATTCCTGCCCGGACCTACGCGGTGTTCGAGCATCGCGGCCACGTGTCGACGCTCACCGCTACCTATCGCACCATCTGGAACGAGGCGCTGCCGGCACTGGGCCGCACGCTCGCCGACGCGCCCGTCCTCGAGCGACACCATTCGACGTTTGATCCGCGAACGGGTGAGGGCGGCCTCGCGCTATGGGTCCCGCTGGCGCAGCAGGCTCCAACATGAGAGCGGTCGCGGTTCGTGAGCCCTCCGGCCCCAGACTCCAACGGGCGCAGCGGCGGCCACTCTCCCTGGCGGTGGTGGGTCCTGGTGCTCGCCGCGCTGGCCGTGTCGAGCAGCTATTACAACTCCGACGTGATCGGTCCGATTGCGGACCTGCTGCAGCGCCAGCGCGGGTTCACCCAGTCACAGCTCGGAATGCTCAACGGCGTCATCAGCATTCCCAACGTCGCGCTGGCCTTCTTCAACGGCCTGCTGATCGATCGTTACGGCGCCTCCCGCGTGGCGCTCTGGACGGCGGCCATCGGCGTGCTCGGTGCGACCCTCACGGCGATCGGCAGCCCCTACGAGCTGATGGTCGCGGGCCGTTTCATATTCGGTGTCAGTGAAGGGGCGATCTTCATCGCACTCGTTGCCGGGCTCGCACAGTGGTTCTCGCGCAGCGGCATCGCCCTGGCGACCGCCGTGTACCTCAGTCTCGCCCGCGTCGGCTCTTACGCAGTGGACACCTCGACCGCCTGGGCCAGGCCGCTGTATGCGAGAGGTTGGCAGGATCCCTTGTGGCTGGGCACGGGCATCACCGTAGTGGGT
>DASTDD010000154.1:0-16636 GCA_035710545.1 Steroidobacteraceae bacterium | reverse complement strand
TGTTGGTCTTCGACGTGGTCTTGAACAGATTGCCCACCACCGGGATGTCACCCAGCCACGGCACCTTGGTCGTGTCTTCGCGGTGGGTGGTCTGCAGCACGCCACCCAGCACGACGGTCTGCCCGTCGTTCAGCAGCACCTGAGTCACGATCTCCTTGGTGTCGATGGACGGGACGTTGACGCCGCCCGAGGCCACGGTGATCGTACCGATGCTGTCGTTCTTCACATCGATGTCGAGAATGATCCGGTTGTCCGGAGTGATCTGCGGAGTCACCTTCAGGGACAGCACGGCCTTCTTGAAGGAGATGGTCGTGGCGCCGCTGGAGGCAGACTGCTGATACGGGATTTCCGTTCCCTGCTCGATCGTCGCTTCCTTCTGGTTCGCCGTGATGACCCGCGGCGAGGAGATGATCTGCGCGTTGGTCTCCGCCTGCGCCGCCGACAGCTCCAGGTCCACGATGTAGTTCGAGCCGAGGATGCCGAGGGCGAAGCTGCCCGCAGGGCTGCTGACGGGGAGGTTGACGTTGTAGCGTTGCGGAGCCGTGGCCCCCGTCGGGACCTGTACGGGGAACGGAGTCCCGTTCGCCGCCGTATTGGCGAGCGCAGAGCCGATGGCCGTGTCGGTCGAGGCGGCCGTGCCGCTGGTCGTCCAGATGCCATTGCCGTTCGCCTGTGCCGTCGTGTAGCCCAGGCGTGCGCCGAGCTGGCGGTTGAAGTCATCGTTCACGATGACGACGCGCGCTTCGATCAGCACCTGACGCACCGGAATGTCGAGCGAAGCCACCAGGCGCCGGATATCGGCCAGGCGATCGGGAGTGTCCTGCAGTAGCAAGGTGTTGGTACGCTCATCGACCGCGACGTTGCCGCGGCTCGAGAGCAGGGTGCCACCACCCTGCGTCTTGATCAGCGCCGCCATGTCAGCGGCCTTGGCGTAGTTGACCTGCAAGTAGTCCGAGCGCAGGGGCGAGAGCTCCTGGATGTCCTTGCGGGCTGCAAGGTCCGCCTTCTCACGCGCGGCCAGCTCCTCCTGCGGAGCAACAATGATGACGTTGTCCTGCTTGCGCTTGTCCAGTCCTTTGGTACGCAACACGATGTCCAGGGCCTGATCCCATGGCACGTTCTGCAGGCGCAGCGTCACACTGCCCTTCACCGAGTCGCTCACCACGATGTTCTGGCCGCTCGCATCGGCGAGGAGCTGCAGAACCGCGCGCGTCTCGATGTCCTGGAAATTCAGGGTCAGGCGCTCGCCCGTATACTGAGGCTTCTCCTCCTGGGAGGCAGCGACCTTGCGCTGCGGCTGAACCTCGACGACGTATTCGTCGTCCGACTGGTACGCGAGCTGCTCGTAGTCGCCAGAGGCATTGATCGCGATGCGCGTGCCGGTGCCGACGCGGGTCACGTCGAACGCGCTGACCGGAGTGCCAAAGTCGGTGGCATCGTAGTGGCGGGCGAGGTTCTTGGGCAGGTCGGCGTCGAGGTCCACGACGATCTGACTGCCTACCTGGCGCAGGTTGATGTGGGTGTGCGGGTCGGTCAGCTTGACCATCACACGGCCAGCGCCATCGGCGCTGCGCCGGAAATCAATGCTGCGGATCGCGCGCTGGCCAACCGACGCGGAAGCGGTGCGGGTGGGCAGGATTGGCGCGGCGCCGCCGGAGTTGGCAACCGCCTGGTTGGCGGCGCCCAGCATCACGACGATGTTGTTGCCTTCGACGCGGGTCTCGTACGGCACCAGCTTGTCGAGGTTCAGAACGAGCCGCGTCCGGTCCTTGGCTTCGGCTGCGAGGATCGAGTCGAGACCCGAGGAATGCACGTCGATCCGGCGTGAGGGCAGCGCCAGCGTCGTGTTGGGCAGATCCAGCGAGATCCGCGCCGGGTTGTCGATGGTGAAGGACAGCGGCTGCGGCGCCGGCCCCGACAGACGCATCGTCAGCTGCACCTGCTGACCGGGCAGCGGCTGCACATCGATGGCTTCCAGCTTCGGGCCATCCTGCGCATGAACCGCCTGACTCGGGAGAATCCCGAGAACGCCGGCGATCATGAGCCACGCGGCCGTGGCCAGGATCTGTACTCTCGGGCTGTGAGCTTTCATTCGTGCGAACTCCCTGAAGAACCTGTGCGACTGAGTCGGAGACTTATTCGTTGAGACCGAGCGCCGCGGGGCGCTCCATGTATCCGCCGAGTCCATCCGGGACGATCTCGTTGAGCACGATCTTCGCCGGCGTGATGTCGGTGATCTTGCCGTCCGCCTGGCCCATGTAGTTGCCTTGCGTGACGCGATGCACCAGGCCGTCCTTGGTCTGCACCAGGCCGTACATCCGGCCGCCGAGCTTCAACGTGCCCACCATCTTCAAAGTGTCGAGCGAGAACTGTTCGAGGAACTCACGATTGCGCTTGGAATCCGGGCGCAACCCCGGGCCGCCGTTGCCTCCCGGCAGGAATGGCGAGCGCAGCTCGGTGGCCGAGTACACGAAGGTCTCGTAGGGCTTGACCTCCGGCAGCGGCTCGACGCGCCCACCCGGCTCCTTCTTCGTATCCTCGATGAAGCGCTGCAGCTCGTCATCCGCGCTCGAGCAGGCCGACAGGAAGCCGAGCGCGATGCTCGCCACCAGGAAAACCAACTGACCACGATATCTGTTCATAGTGAGGACCCCGGTCAGGGGCTCTAACCTCCGCTGCCCGGCTTGGAATGATGCTGCTTCTGATCCTTGCGCTTCTCGGCCTCGGCGGCCGCGAGCTCATCCTCGTCCAGGTAGCGATACGTCTTGGCCGTCAGGTCCAGCGTGAGCTGGTCGTACGCGTCCTTGTTCGCAGATTTGATCTCGATGTCGTGCAGCGTGACGATCCGGGGCAGGGCCGCGATGCCGCTCACGAACTCGCCGAACTCGTGATAGCTGCCGGTAAGCACGATCTTGATGGGCAGCTCCGCGTAGAAGTCCTTCTTCTGCTCCGCCTGCGGCTGGAACAGCTTCTCCTCGAGCCCCGCCGACAGGCCGGTCTGGGAGATGTCCACCAGCAGGTTGGGCACCTCGGTCTTGCCGGGCAGCTGGCGCAGCAGCGCGCCGAATGAGCGCTCGATGTCCTTGAGCTGCTGCTTGTAGACCTCGAGATTGACGGCCTTGGCGTGCTTGGTCTTGAATTCCTGGCGCAGCCCGCCTTCGATGTCTTCGCGCCGCTGCAGCTCCGGTCGCTGGTCGTTCCACACGAACACGTACGAGAGTACGGCGCACAGCACCATGAAGCACAGTCCAACAGCGCCGACCCTTATGCTGAACGGCCAGCGTCCGGGATCGCGCGGATCCAGGGACCGCAGTTCCTCCATCAGGTTCATCGCGGGCTCCCCCTGTTGGCCATCGTCTTTGCACCGGCCTTGCGCGCATCCTTGCCGCTCGAGGCATCGTCCGCCTTCAAGGAGGCCTCGTCGGCGTACAGCGTGAAATTCGAGCCCGGGCCCTTGTCCTTGGTGGTCTGAACCACTTCCAGCTCCGGACTGCGCAGCCACTCGGAGCTGTCGATGTTGCGCATGAAGGAGGACACGCGGGTGCTCGACTGCGCCACGCCCTCGAACTTCAGGCGCCGGTCGGTCTGCTTCACCCCGGTCAGGTAGACGCCATCCGGGAGCGTGCGCACGATCTCATCGAACACGTGCACGATCTCCGGCCGCGAGCGCTGCAGCTTCTCGATGATTTCCATGCGTGCGATGAACTTCTGCTTGGCGTTCTCCAGGTCGTTGATCTCCTCGATCTGCTTGTCGAGGACCTTGATCTCCGTGCGCAGCCTCTCGTTGCGCCGCTCCTGCGCATCGATCATCGAGCCGTACAGCAGGTAGATCGCGAAGGTCATGAAGCAGGCGGCCAGAGCGGCGGCTCCGAGAGCCACCATGAATCTGACCTTGCGCTCCTTGCGCTCTTCTTCGCGCCAGGGAAGTAGGTTTATGCGCGGCATGTCAGTCGAAGCTCCTCAGTGCGAGGCCACAGGCCGTGAGCAGGGCGGTGGCATCGCGCTGCACGGCCTGCGCTTTGGCGCGGGAGGACAGTTTCATCTGTCCGAGTGGATCGCCTTTTTCCGCCTGGATGCCTACGCGGCTGGAGATCACGTCGGCCACGCCGGGAATGTTGGCGCAGCCGCCGCAGACGATGATCTTCTCCGGCTGCTCGCGGCCCGAGCCGGAGGCCAGGTAGAACTGCAGGGAGCGACTGACCTGTTGCGTCATGTCGTCGATGAATGGATCCAGCACCTCCGACTGGTAGTTGCCGGGCAGGCCGCCTTCCTTCTTGGCGCGGCCGGCCTCCTCCATCGACAGGCCGTACGTGCGCATGATCTCCTCGGTGAGCTGCTGCCCGCCGAAGGCGAAATCACGCGTGTACACGACCTTGAGATTGCGCAGCACGCTGAAGGTGGTGCTGCTGGCGCCGAAATCCACGACGGCAATCGAGCGATCGATGCCGCCGTCGGGCATCTGGTGTGTCATCAGCTTGCAGGCGTTCTCGAGCGCAAACGCCTCGACGTCCACGATCTTGGCGCTGAGTCCCGCGGCCTTCACCGCCGCCTGGCGCTGATCGACGTTCTCGGTGCGCGTTGCAACAAGGAGCACGTCGTTGGTTTCCGGGTCTTTCTCCGACGGACCCAGCACCTCGAAGTCGTAGCTGACCTCATCCATCGGGAAGGGGATGTACTGGTCGGCCTGCATCTCCACCTGGGCTTCGAGATCGTTGCTGCGCAGCGCGCGCGGCATCTGGATCACCTTGGTGATCGCCGCATCGCCGCTGATGGCTATGGCAACCTCGCCGCTCTTGGCGCCGGCGCGCTTCACGGCGCGGCGGATGGCCTCGCCGACGGCCTCGGCGTCCACGATTGCCTTCTCGTTGATGGCGTTCTGGGGCGTGGGCTCGGCCGCATAGGCCTCGACCCGATACTGCCCCCCCGCCATGGCCAGCTCGATCAGCTTCACCGACGAAGTGGTGATATCGAGCCCCAGCAGCGGACGATACTTGCGCTGGAAGAGGAACATTATTTTATTTCCTTTTCAGGAACTTACGCCTGAAAGCGCTGACCCCGCGTCAAAGCGGAGGCAACTATATATCAGCGCAAAGTTAAATAGAACGTGAGGCCGCTCACACAAAGTCGCTCGGCACCCGTTCAGGCTGCCGGAAGTGCTACCGGACTCACGCCCGCGGGGGCCCGCAGGCCGGGTCAACCAAATGTGCTGTGCCATGTCTAACTATCGCCTGAGGGGGCGCACGAAATCCGTGAACTACGGCGAAGGGGCGCACAGCGAGGATCGGCCGAACCGGATTCCGCGACGTAGGCTTGGTGAGCGCACGCGGAGTGGGTTAACGTTCGAGCCGGCAACCCCGCTGTCATAGGCACTTCGTCCCGTAGACCGGAGGCTTTGCGTCCCCACCTTTCGGTGAGTTTGCCCTTAGATCACCGCGTTACTATGCATAGCCGAAGTTGGTAGCGCAAGCTGAGAGAGTTGCTTTCTGTGAAATGGAATTACTTTCGGATCCTGGGGGTGACGGCGGCGGGTGTGACGTTCATCACACTTCTGATCGCCTACGCCCTGTTGTGCAGTTACGTCTACCTCGCCACCTCGCTCCCCTCGCCCCAGGCGATGCGCAGCGTGGAGTTTCAGGTCCCCTTGCGCATCTACACGCGCAGCGGCGACCTGATCGCGCAGATCGGCGAGCAGCGCCGTATACCGGCCACCTACGATCAGATTCCGACGGTGCTCAAGCAGGCATTTCTCGCCGCCGAGGATGACCGCTTCTTCGAGCATCACGGCATCGACTACATAGGCGTGGTACGCGCGGTGCTGGTGGACTTCATCTCCGGGCACAAGACTCAGGGCGCGAGCACCATCACGATGCAGGCGGCGCGCAACATGTTTCTGACGCTCGACAAGACCTACCGCCGCAAGCTGCAGGAGACCTTCGTCACCTATGAGATGGAGCACGAGTTCACCAAGCAGGAGATCTTCGGGCTTTACATGAACGTCATCTTCTTCGGCCAGCGCGCTTATGGCGTGGCCGCCGCGGCGGAGACTTTCTTCGGCAAGCCGCTCGACCAGCTCACCGTGGCCGAGGCGGCCACGATCGCCGGCACACCCAAGGCACCTTCCCTCTACAACCCCATCGTCAATCCGCAGCTGGCCACCGGCCGGCGCTCCTACGTCCTGCGCCGCATGCGCGAGCTGGGTTTCATCGATGCCACGACCGCCGAGGCGGCCAACCGCGAGCCGATGCAGGCGCGGCTGCACCAGCCGCGCTATGACGTGGAAGCTCCGTACATTGCCGAGATGGCCCGTCTGCAGGTGCGCCAGCAGTTTGGTCCCGCCGCGGAAACCGCGGGCTACAAGGTATACACCACCATCGACGGACGCCTGCAGGCGGCGGCCAATCGCGCCGTTCGCGTCGGGTTGATGGAATACGACCGGCGACATGGCTGGCGCGGCGCCGTCGGCCACGTGACGCTCACACCACAGGAAAAGCCGACGCAGGTGGAAGAGCTCGTCGATGAGTATGCATCCGTCGGCGACCTGTCCCCCGCGGTCGTGGTCTCCGTCGCCGCACACACGGCGCGCGTCTATGTGAAGGGACGGGGCTTCGCCGACATCGACTGGGACGGCCTCTCATGGGCACGCAAGGCCGGCAGCGGCGATGGCCTCGGGCCGCCACCCCGTACCGCCGGCGATGTGGTCGCACGAGGCGACGTGGTCTACGTCGTGGCGAATGGCACGGTAGCGCAGCTCGGCCAGGTGCCGGAGGCGCAGAGCGCACTGGTTGCCATGGATCCGGATGACGGCGGCATTGCCGCACTGGTCGGCGGGTTCGATTACTTCACCAACAAGTACAACCGCGTCGTTCAGGCGCGGCGGCTGCCGGGCTCGGGCTTCAAGCCCTTCCTCTATTCCGCGGCGCTGGAGGATGGCTTCACCCCCGCGAGCACCCTGCTCGATGCACCCTTCGTCATGGAGGGCGACGGGATCGAGAGCTCCTGGCGGCCGGAGAACTTCACCCGGGAGTTTCACGGCCCGACCCGGCTGCGCGAGGCGCTGGTCCACTCGCGCAACCTGGTGACGATCCGGCTGCTGCGTGAGATGGGCACTCCGTATGCCATCGACTACGTGACGCGCTTCGGGTTCGACAAGCGTCAGCTCCCGGAGAACCTGACATTGGCCCTGGGTACTCTGCAGGCAACGCCTCTGGAGGTTGCAACCGGCTATGCCGTCTTCGCGAACGGAGGCTTCCGGGTGACGCCTTATTACGTGGATCGCATCGAGAATGCCGCCGGGCAGGTGGTCTGGCGCGCCAAGCCCCGCATTGCCTGCGATTCCTGCGACCATCCGGTGGATCTCGGTGACCTGCTGAAGACGAGCAATCCGGCCGATGCCCTGCAGAACGCGGATTCGCTGCGCGGTGGCAGCGGCACGCTGCCGGCCGACCAGGTGGCCGAGCGCGTGATCAGCCCGCAGAACGCCTGGCTGATGACGGACATGATGGCGGACGTGATCAAGCGCGGGACGGGAATTCGCGCCCGCGCGCTCGGCCGCACTGACATCGCGGGCAAGACCGGCACGACCAACCAGGCGAAGGACACCTGGTTCAACGGATTCACGCCCAATCTGGTGGCGACCGTCTGGGTTGGTTACGATCAGGAGCGCTCGCTGGGCGAGCACGAAGAGGGCGCCAAGAGTGCCCTGCCGATCTGGATCCAGTTCATGCGCGAGGCGTTGAAGGGCGTGCCGGAGGAGCGCCGGCCGATGCCGGAAGGTCTGGTGACCTTGCGCATCTCTTCGCAAACCGGCGCGCTGGTGAGCGCTGAGAATCCGGATGGCATGATGGAGACCTTCATGGCGGACCATCTGCCGGCGGCGGCCCCGGAGGGCTCGATGGCGCAAAGCGCCGAGGGCGCGACCCCCACGGAGCCGATTTTCTGATCAGCGAACGGAACTACGATGCAACAGCACCCGATCGCCGGGCCGCTCACTCGATGAGCCGGACCGAGAACCTGCGACAGGCCCTGGCACAGGAAGCCGCCCGGATCATGGCAGAGCATGGAGTACGCGACTATCGCGCGGCGAAGCGCAAAGCCGCCGAGCGCCTGGGCGTTGCCGATGGTGCGGCTGCGCTGCCGAAGAACATCGAGATCGAAGCGGCGCTGGCGCAATATCAGCGGCTGTTCGGTGCCGCGGCGCATGCCAAATCGCTGCATGCACAGCGCCTCGCGGCGTTGAGCGCGATGCAGTACCTGGAGGAATTCGAGCCGCGGCTGGTGGGCTCGGTCCTGAGCGGCACGGCGACCGAGCATTCGGACGTGCAGCTGCATCTGTTTGCGGACTGCGCCGAATCGGTCACCATCAAGCTCATGGATCGGGGGATTGCGCACGAGGTGACCGAGAAACGCGTGCGGATGGACTCCGAGCGCGTGCTGGCCTACCCAGGCGTGCGCTTCGAGCTCGACGATCAGTCAATCGAAGCGACGGTGTTTCCCACCGACGGCATCCGGCAGGCACCGGTCAGCCCGGTCGATGGCCGGCCGATGAAGCGGGCCAGCAGGATGGAGGTGGCGGCGCTGGTCGAGGTGGAGTGAGCGCCGGCAGGCAGACGCGGTCTTCAGGCTTCCTTGCGCTTCGAGATATCCACGTAGTCGCGGCGCGTCGGTCCGGTATAGAGCTGCCGGGGACGGCCGATGCGCATCGCCGGATCGGAGATCATCTCCTGCCAGTGCGCTACCCAGCCCACCGTGCGCGCGATGGCGAACATCACGGTGAACATCGAGCGCGGAATGCCGATCGCGCTGTAGATCATCCCCGAGTAGAAATCCACGTTCGGGTAGAGCTTGCGGGCGACGAAATACTCATCGCGTAAGGCAATCTCCTCGAGTCGCAGCGCAAGCTCGAACAGCGGATTGTCCGAGCGTCCGAGTCTGGCCAGCACCTTGTGGCACATCTCGCGGATGATCTTCGCGCGCGGATCGAAGTTCTTGTACACCCGGTGTCCGAAGCCCATCAGCCGGAAGTGGCTCGATTTGTCCTTGGCCATGGCCAGGTACTTCGGGATGTTGTCGACGGTTCCGATCTGTTCGAGCATCGCCAGCACCGCCTCGTTGGCGCCGCCATGAGCCGGTCCCCACAGTGCGGACACACCCGCCGAGATCGCTGCGTAGGGATTCGCGCCGGTGCTCCCGGCGAGCCGCACGGTGGAGGTGCTCGCGTTCTGCTCGTGATCCGCATGCAGCACGAAGAGCAGGTCGAGCGCCTCGGAAGCGACCGGGTCGACCTGATAGGGCTCGCAGGGCACCGCGAACAGCATGTGCAGCAGATTGCTGCAGTAATCCAGATCATTGCGCGGATAGACGAATGGCTGACCGAGCGAATGCTTGTGGGCCGCCGCGGCGATGGTCGGGATCTTGGCGATGATGCGGTGAGCGAAGATCTCGCGGTGGCGCGGGTTATAGATGTCCATCGTGTCGTGATAGAACGCGGACATCGAGGCGATCACCGCGGACACCATCGCCATCGGGTGGGCATTGTGATGGAAACCGTTGAAGAAGCGCAGCAGCGTCTCGTTGATCATCGTGTGATAACGGATGTTGCTGGTGAACTCCTCGAGCTGCTTGCGGCCCGGCAGCTCCCCGATCAGCACCAGGTAGGCGACCTCCATGAAGGAGCTCTTCTCGGCGAGTTGCTCCACGGGGTAGCCGCGGTACAGCAGCACCCCTGCGTCGCCATCGATGTAGGTGATCTTGCTGTCGGTGGCGGCGGACAGGCCGAAGCCCGGATCGTACGTGAAGACTCCGAGGTCCTTGCTGATCGAGGCAATGTCCACCACGGACGGCCCGATCGTTCCGTTGCGCACGGGAAGCTGCGACTTGCGCTCGGTGGCTCGATCCACGAGCTCGAACTTCTTCTCGGTCATTCGGTAACCATCCACGGAAAGGCGCTCGCGCAGACACGCGTGCGAGCACAGGCTGCCAGCACGGAATACCGTGTCCACGCGCCGAAATCAAGGCGCTCGCCGCGGCGCCCGCTGCTACGCCCGTCGGCTGCTACGCTCGTCCGCTGCTACGCTCGTCCGCTGCTACGCCGGCGCAGTGCTACGCCGGCGCATCCTGCACCGGCGCACAACCGTGAATCCTACTTTGCGCCGCCGGCTGCCGCCGCGTACTTCTTGCGGAACTTGTCCACGCGGCCGGCCGTGTCCACGATCTTCTGCTTGCCGGTGTAGAACGGATGACAGTTCGAGCAGACCTCGACCTGCAGATCGTGCCCGAGGGTCGAGCTGGTCTTGAACGTATTGCCACAGCTGCAGGTGACCGTGATTTCTTTGTACTCGGGATGGAGAGAGGCTTTCATGGGGTTCTCACCGCAGCCGGGACAGACGCCCTTATCTGGCGGCGTCCCTTGAGGAATTAAAGGGCGGCGGAGTGTAGCGGCCCGGACCGCCGCCCTCAAGCGCCAGCGTGGCTGGCCCGTCGCCACTACGGCCCGGCTATGCCCTCAGCTCGATTCCTTATCCACAGAACTTGTGGATAACTCTGTGGACTGCGGGCCCTGCGGGGCGCCCATTTCGCAGCCAGATTGCATATTTGTTACCTTGATCAAAAAATGACCAGATAATTACACCCTTCTATATCAATGAGATACACACACATCATTGAGCTACTTAACCGGTATTGCACGTAATCTGCTCATTTGCCGATGACGCGACCTTCGCCTGTGAATAACGGTCTCGGGCCGCATCCGAAATGCGGTCAAACGGCCGTTGACAATCCAAAAGCGCCGGTCGTTTTCGGACTTTGCGCAAGGAAACTGAGCAGTAGATCGTTGAGGAATCTCAGGCCCAGAGAGCTCGGGCGGATGCGGCCCGCGCGTCTGTCCAGGAGCCTCCGCCGCACCAGATCCTCCACGGCGGTGCTCACGCATCGCCAGTCAAGCCCGGTCCGCCGCCCGAAGAGGCTCGCCTCGAAGCCCTCGACCAGGCGCAAGGCGTTCAGCATGAACTCGAACGGCAGCTCGCCGGCCGGCACCGTCCGGCGCAGCTCACTCCCCTGCCCGGCCGCAAGATAGCGTCGCGGATCACGCGCCTTCACCGTGCGGACGATGGAGCCTGCAGCCGCAAAGCTCAGTTTTCCGTGCGCACCCGCTCCTGCTCCGACGTAGTCGCCGAACAGCCAGTAGTTGAGATTGTGCTGACAGCGCTGCCCCGGCCTCGCGTAGGCAGATACCTCGTATTGCGCGAACCCCGCCTCCGCGAGCAGTTGACTGCACGCCTCGAGCATCTCGGCAGCCGCATCTTCCCCGGGCAATGCTGCGGGGGGCTGAGCCGCGAATACCGTCCCGGGCTCGAGAGTGAGTTGATAGTGCGACACATGCGCCGGACTCAGTGCCAGCGCTGCCCGTACATCGCTCAGGGCGGCTCCGACATCCTGTCCCGGAAGCGCATACATCAGATCCAGATTGAAGTTGGAGATCCCTGCGCTGTGGAGCTCTTCGGCAGCGCGGCGGGTTTCATCCGGCGAATGGATGCGACCGAGTATGCGCAGACGTTCCGCGTCGAACGACTGCGCTCCCAGTGAGACGCGGGTGACACCCGCCGAGCGATACTCAGCAAAGCGGCCCCGTTCGATCGTTCCGGGATTGGCCTCGAGCGTCACTTCGACGGCGGGAGCCAGGCTGAACGCGGCACCTGTCGCCTCGAGCACACGCTCGATGGAGCGCGGCGCGAACAGGCTGGGCGTGCCGCCACCGAGAAAGATGGTGCGCACCTCGCGGCCCTGCAGCTCTTCGGACTGGACTCGCAGGTCCCGCTCGATCGCCTCGACGTAGCGGTCCTCTGCCAGCTCCCCGTGCAGGGTGTAGGAGTTGAAATCGCAATACGGACACTTGCGCACACACCATGGAAAGTGCACGTACACTGACAGAGGTGGTGTGGTTAGCGAGCTCATCTGGCGAGGCAGTCTCAGGCCGGCGGCCCCAGCCTCCTGACGAGTGCGCGCAGGGCCTTGCCCCGGTGACTCACTGCGTTCTTCTCCTCGGGAGAGAGCTCAGCTGCCGTGCGTCTGTGGCCCATGGGCAGGAAGACAGGGTCGTATCCAAATCCGCCTGAGCCGCGGGGCAGCGTCACGATGCTGCCCTCCCATGAGCCTTCCGCGAGCATGGGTTCGGGATCCGAGGCGCTGCGCACAAATGCAATCACACACCGATATCGGGCGCTGCGCTTGCCTTCCGGAACCTCGCGCATTTCGTCGAGCAGCTTGCGCAGGTTTTCGATATCGGAGGCTCCTTCCCCGGCATACCGTGCGGAGTGCACACCCGGGCGCCCCTCCAGCGCATCGACCTCGATCCCCGAATCATCGGCTACCGCGGGCAGCCCCGTCTTCAGGGAAGCGTGTCGGGCCTTGAGCAAGGCGTTAGCGGAGAACGTGGCGCCGGTCTCGGGCGGGGAGCGGACCCCGAGCGCACCCTGGCCCATCAGCTCCAGGCCCAGTGGAGTGAGCAGCGCTGCGAGCTCGCGAAGCTTGCCCACGTTGGCGCTCGCCATGACGATACGTTCGATGTGCCGGAATGAGGCTGAGGGTGCGTGCGGGGTCATTGCCGTTCCAGTGCCTCTGTCTGCAGTGTGAACAGGTGGCCCATGCCGGCCACCGCCAGATTCAGCAGCGCATCGAGCTCATTGCGGCGAAAGGCATGACCTTCCGCCGTCCCCTGAATCTCGACGAAACCGCCACCATTGTTCATGACGACATTCATGTCGGTCTCGGCCTGAGAGTCCTCGGCGTAGTCCAGATCCAACACCGGTACGCCTGCACAGATCCCCACCGAGACGGCCGCGACCTGACCGTGGACCGGGCTGGCAGCGATCACTCGGCGATCGATCAGGCGCTCGCAGGCCTGCGCGAGGGCCACGTAGCCGCCCGTGATCGAGGCGGTCCGCGTGCCCCCGTCCGCCTGCAGTACGTCGCAATCGATCGTGACGGTGCGCTCACCGAGCGCCCTCAAATCGATCACGGACCGTAACGATCGGCCTATGAGACGCTGGATCTCCTGTGTCCGGCCGCTCTGCTTGCCCTTCGCGGCCTCCCGGGGCGAGCGGGTGTGCGTGGCGCGAGGAAGCATCCCGTATTCCGCGGTCACCCATCCCTGACCTTTGCCGCGCAGGAAGGCCGGCACGCTTTCCTCGATGCTGGCGGTGCAAAGCACCTGCGTATCTCCGAACTCCACCAGCACGGACCCTTCCGCATGCTTGGCGAATCGGCGCGTGAACCTGACAGGCCGCAGCTCGTCCGGGGCACGCTGGCTCGGTCGGCTCATGCGCCCACCCACCGCAACGCCGCCGCGGAGGTGTTGTCGCTCGCAGCCCCGCTCCGGACGACCGCGCGCTCTGCAAGCTCCAGGAGCTTCTCACGCAGGGGAACACCGGACGCGCCGAGCTCGGCGGCGATTTCGGCATCCCGGACCCCGGCCCACATACCGTCGGTGCACACCATGAGCACATCGTTGGGCTGCAGTGGCCTGCGGCGCGCCAGTGTCATGTCGGGCAGAATCGGATCGCCACCGAGACAGCACTCGACAAAATTGCGCATCGGATGAATCTGCGCCTGCTCGGCCGTGATCAGCCCTTCGCGCAACAGCAACTCGACGTGACTGTGATCCCGGGTCCGGGCGAGAAGCGTTCCCTGCCTGAGGTGATAGAGACGGCTGTCACCGACGTGCGCCCACCAGGCGGCCTGCTGCTGCACCAGGCATACCGCGCAAGTTGCCCGCGGCCGATGCTCGATCGGCAGCTGGGCGCCGAGCTTGACGACCTCCTCATGCGCGCGCCCGAGAGTCAGGTGCAGAAATCCCATCGGGTCGAAGAGGGGTTGCGGTGTCTGCCCGAACGCCTCGAGGATGACTTGCTGCGTCACCTCTGCGGCGCGCGCGCCATTGGCGTGGCCGCCCATTCCGTCCACGACGACGAGCAGCGCCGTGTGCTCGGCAACCGCGGCCGTGACCCTGTCCTGGTTCTCCTCGCGGCCGCCCAGGAGGCTGATATCGGCGTAGTCCACTCGCAAGAAGAAGTCCGCGCATCTGTTAGACTTGGTCGCCTCTTTATATCACCCGCGGCTGCGAGTTTCCGCTCCCACGTGACCACCATCACCAGCATGACCGGTTTTGCGCGCCGCGAGGCCTCGGGCCCCTGGGGCACGCTCGTCTGTGAGCTGCGCAGCGTCAATCACCGCTTCCTCGAGGCCAGCTTTCGCCTGCCGGACGAGCTCCGCGCCACCGAGCCCGAGCTGCGCCAGCGGCTGGCCCGGGAGGTCAAGCGCGGCAAGGTGGACTGCTCCATGTCCGCCCGTCGCGTGCAGGCGGCAAGTGCCAGCCTGGAGGTCGACGCGCAGGCGCTCGAGCGCCTCATGACCCGTGTACGGGAGATCGCGCGCGTGTTGCCGGAGCACACGGTCAACGTGCTCGACATTCTGCGCTGGCCGGGAGTGCTGCGCGATGAGTCGGGCGAGGGCGACGAGCTGCTGGTCGCTGCGCGCGCTTTGTTCGACGGCACACTCGAGGACCTTGTGGCGGCCCGTGCGCGTGAGGGTGTGCGTCTGCGTGAGCTGCTCGACCAACGGTGCACGAACCTGGAGGGTCTGGTGTCTCACGTACGTGCCCGTTTGCCTGACGTCCACGCTCGCGTGCGCGCCCGGCTGAACGAGCGCCTGGCGGAGCTTCAAGCCAACGTGGACCACGATCGGCTCGAACAGGAGCTCGCTCTGCTCCTGCAGCGCCTCGATGTTGACGAAGAGCTCGACCGCCTCAGCGGCCATGTCGTCGAAATCCGGCGGGTCATCCACGGCTGCGAGCCGGCCGGCCGCCGGCTCGATTTCCTCATGCAGGAGCTCAACCGCGAAGCCAACACGCTGTCCTCGAAGTCCCAGGACCTCGAGACGACCCGCAGCGCCGTGGACATGAAGGTCATCATCGAGCAGATGCGCGAGCAGGTGCAGAACGTCGAATGACGTTCTGCCGTGTTGGTTTAGGTCCCGCGTTGTTGCGTCTGACACTCGATTCCCTGTAAAAATAGGCATATCTGACCTATTCTGCCCGTAGACAGTCCCGTCTCGCCCCGACTAACCTGGTAACTGGATGTGTAGCTGAACGTGTAGCTGGAATGTAGCGAACACAGCGCGCTTGCGCTCAGCTGCATCGGTGCCCGCTACGACAGGCGACGGTTATGGCAACCGGAAGACTCACGGCGTTCGGAGTCGAGCGCGCGCATCGGGAAGGGCGACCCGTTCTGCTTTGCGACGGCGCCGGCCTCTACTTCAGGAAACAGACTTGCGATGGGGCGGCCTGGACGCTGCGCTACCGCTTCGCAGGGCGGGCTCATTGGATGGCGCTCGGCAACTACCCGGACATGAGTCTCGCGGACGCTATCGTTGTCCCTTTCGTATGGCTTCTGACCGCGGGGATTGTTCTTCCTCAAGTTCCTCGTCAATACTTACCGACGACATTCTTCCTTTCAGCCATTCCTGTGTTTCTCTTCGTCCTTCGCTGTGTCTTCAGCGAGTGTCCACGCTGCCGCGAACATTTCTTCGTCTCTGGGAATCTCTTCCGAGCGTCATTGACTCGATGCCTGCACGGTGGCCTTTTGCTCAGCGAAACAACGACTGCTTCTCGAGCCCGCCGTTAGGCATCGACCAGCGAACATAGGGCCTGCGACCGTCGGACCTTCACCCGCCGAGAAGGCGACGCGACAACAGCGATTGCATATCACGCCTTCCGTCGGCGATCACATAGATGATTACCCGCCGATCGAGGCAGCGATAGATCACACGATAGGGTTTGAAGAAGACCTGCCGGTATTCCTGTATTCCGAGCGCGCTGAGCTCACGAGGGTGTGCTCCCCTATCGGGAGACGTCGCCAGGTCGTCGGTTACTTCGACGAGACGATCGAGGACGTAGTCGGCCTTCTCGCGCGAGTCATGTTCTGCGATGTAGGTGTAGATGTCTTCGAGGTCGCGCTCCGCATCCTCCGTGAGCAGAACTTCGAAACGCATCAGTCGCCCGCAGTGCGCTCGCGCAGGCGCCTCACTACCTCGGCAACAGGCTTGACCTTCCCCTGTGCGACCTGCTGGCTACCGAGAGCCAGAATCTTCAGCAGTGCCAGCGTCTCTTGAGTCTCCTCGTAGGAGGCGACGTCTTGGATAACAGCCTTGGCCTCACCGTTCTGCGTGATGACCATTGGCTTACGCTGTTCGGCAAGCTCCTGAAGAACCTCGGCAGCGTTTGCCTTGAGGTAGCTGATCGGCTTGATTTGGGTCGAGTAACGCATGGCCGTGGGATACCAGATAGGTAGACCAAATATAGTCCGATAATGGTCCGATGGCAAGGCGGCGCCGCGGGAGTCGGCCGAAGGCGTGATTCCCCTCGGCCGTGTAGCTAGGCTTGTAGCTAGCCTTGGAACCGAGAATACGGATCGCAGTGCAATCAGGGGGTTGCTCTCGCATCGCGCGAGCAGGTGCAGAACGTCGAGTGAGTTCCCGGCATGTCCGGAGCCATCCGCGAACGATCCCCTGAGCGCTTGAGTTATTGACTGTCTTCCCCGAGTTCGCCCTTTCGTCGTCCGACCTGATCCGAAGCTATCGTGTTCAT
>DASTDD010000153.1:0-18251 GCA_035710545.1 Steroidobacteraceae bacterium | reverse complement strand
CGTCTCCCTCCTTCTCCATGTGCAGCACCAGGAAGCTTTGCATGGGACTCCCCGGCTTGACTCGCACCACCGAGGGGTCTTCGGTGCTCGGGACGTTGATCAGATCGTTGTAGCTGTGCATGGCATCCAAAGCGAGGTTCGCAGCCGGATTGGCCCCGCTGTGACAGCCAGAGCATATCGGTGTGAAGATGTTGACTTGAATCGAATCGAACGTGGCCATCAACGGCTGCGACGTCGGGTTCATCGAGCCGCCGGAATCGCCTCCGCATGCGCCAAGCATCAAGAACGCCGCTCCGCTGACCCACCGGAGGTGCTGAATCGCTGCGTACTTGGCGACCATCGGGATGCAGCCTCGAGTGGCGGGCTCCGATACACTGGTCTCGACCTGATCTTACACCGCTCCTGGGAAGGCTATAGCGCAGGGGTGTACGGGTAATGCGGGAACGCTCAGCGTTTGACGCGGGTTTTCCCCAGGAAATCGCGCTTGCCGATGGGAACGCCTTTCCAGCGCAGGATGTCGTAGGTCGTGGTGGCGTGGAAGAAGAAATTCGGCTGCGAGAACGAGAGCAGGAAAGATTCCGCCGTATAGTCGACTCGGCGCTCGCCGAAGGCAAAGCACATGTCGCGTCCGAGGAAGCCGTCCACCTCGGCTGCCGGGATCGCCTCCAGCGCCGTGATCGTTTCCGATACGCGCGCCCTCAGAGCCGGGAACGTCGCGGGCGGCGTGGTCTGATCAGGCGAGAAGACTCCCTTGCGCACGCCCTCGATGGCACCAAGCGAGTGGACTGCCGTGGATTTGACCTGATAGGCGAACGGCTGCATGTCCGGGGCGAGGCGCGCTTGAATGATCTCCTCCGGTGGCAAGGCCTTCTCGGTGCAGAAGGCCTCCGCCTTGACGAGCAGCCCGGACACCGCCAGCAGAATCTGGCGGTAGTTCGGGATGGTGGCTTCGTAGAGGGAGAAGGTCATTGGTGTTCCCGGTGGGCGCGAGGCCGTGCTCCCGCGGGGCGCGAACCCGCACCCCGCGGTTGCCGCAGTCCTTACTTCGGCTTGCGGAAGCGAATCAGGAACTGATCGGTCTTGTGCCGGATCGACGGATCGAACACGAGCTTGCTGTGATCGTCGCCCGTGTTCTTGAAGACGCCGTCCTCGGCATCGACCTTGAACCCCGCCTTCTCGAACGTGTGCTTCACTACCTCGGGATCGATACGGTGCAGCTTCTGCACTGAGTCGCGGGGATCGCTGCCCGCCTGTGCAACGTGATCCTGCACGACGACGACACCCCCCGGCTTCAGCGCGGTGAACAGCGAGCCGACCATCTGGTCCGCATCGCCCATGGGGCCGCTGGCATTTTTGGGCGTGTAGTAAACGTCGTGGTAGGACATGACGAAGAGGGCGGCGTCGAGCGACTTCGGCGCCAGCTTCAGGTCATTGATCTCGGCCACTTTCACCAGCGTGTTCGGCAGGCGATGGTTGGCGAAGCGCTCGCTGAGCTTCTTGCCGATGAAGCCCGAGTAGCCGAGGTTGTTATAAACGATGACCTCGCCCTTCTCTCCGACCACTCTCGAGAGCAACTCACTGTAGTAGCCGTCGGCGGCCAGGTAATCGATGACGTGCATTCCCGGGCGCGCGCCCAGGAATGTGAGCACGTGTTCGGGGTTTGCCCAGGCATCCCGCTCGTGATCCGCTTGCGGACGGTCCGGGCTCGCGATCGAAGCCGAGATCGCGCTGGCATCCGCCTTTCCGGCATCCGCTGCATGAGCCCGATGCGCGGCGTCCGAAGGTGAGTTCCAGGATAGTGTGACCAGGGCAAAGGTCAGAACAGCAGGCAGTGCCAGCGATCGCATGCTTGTCTCCCCATACTGTCGTTTCTTCCGACGAGGGCGCGGACGATGCTACAGACGTGGGCATTTGTCTAGGCGCGGGCGACTCGGCGGGAACGTCGGGCCGAAACCGCCCCATGGGCCCTGCGGGGCAGCTTAGCGGCGCGTGGAGGCGCGGTACCGGGACAACACCGCGCGCAGCCACACGCGGGTCGCGACTTCAGGATCGTTGCCGCACCGGACCTCATAGGGCTCCCCGCTTACGCTGCTCCGGGTGGCTGCCTTGTCGATGAAGTCTTCGGCCGTCGCTATCAGATCCCGGGCTGCCAGATAGTCATATTTGGTGCGCAGGTGGGCTCGGGCGCGTGACCCGTCGTACCAGCTGCCGTTGCGGAAGAACAGGCAAGGGGATGTCCCGATGGACTGCAGGAGGTACTCGATTTCGGCCCGGACGAATGGCTGCGGTTGCGCACCCGTGGCGGGGAGCGGCCCTGCGCTCAGGAGCGCAAAAGTCGCCAGCGCTCGGGCCATCATAGCTCAGGATCCAAGGGCAGCAGGGCCAGCAGCCGCGACTCGAGTCGTTGCCAGCCGCTGCGCGCCGGCTCCGATTCATACTCGACCGGATGGCCGTTCTCGACGGTACTCCAGGTGAGCTTTCCGGAGGGCCCCTGGGCATCCGGATCCCGCAGCCCGACCGAGTAGGAATTCTCCTTGCGCACCATCAACTCGAAACGCCCGGCCTCCTGTCGCGCCAGCTCGCCGCTGTCGATGATCAGGCTCATCTCGGTATTCAGCCGGCGGGAGCGCGAATCGAAATTCATCGAGCCGATGACGAGCTTGCTCCGGTCCATGACGTACAGCTTGCCGTGCAGGGCGAAATTGCCGTAGCGGGAGATCTTCCGGGACTGGCCGCTGCCGCGGGTGTCGCCCAGCAGGGAGCGGACTTCATTCAACGTCACTCCTTCCTGCAGCAATTGGACCCGGTAGTGCGTGTAGCCGGCGTGGGCGGCCGTGTCGGGGTTCGACTCGAGGGAATTCGTGAGCACGCGGACACCGACTCCCTTGCCGCGGGATGATTTGATGAGCGCCAGCTCGTCCTTGGATGGGACGAAGTACGGCGAGACGATGAGCAGCTCCGCCGTGGCCTGCCTTGCCAGTTTCGCCACCGGCTCGAACATCAGATCGCCGACCCGGGCCCCGTCGATGACCGACTTCTTGTCGGGGCTGTCGCTGACGAACTGGGCCGGGGCCCAGGTCAGCGGCACCTCTCCGGAAAGAATTCCGGCGAGTGGCTGGTCCGCTGCCAGTCTCTCGGCGTAATCGAATCCGCTCGTTCGGGCCTTCCGCGAGCGCGCGGAGGCACGCGCGGTGTGTGATGAGTCCCGACCTTGCGAGTGGCCGTGTACCAGCGCTTGCGCCGGGATCGCGAGCGCGCTGTTCCAGAACTCATCGAATTTCGAAGCCATCTGCGCCACGAGGAACCCGCTGACGAACACGTCGTCGTCGGCGAACTGTGACTGCGGGTCGATCTGAAAGTATTGATCCCCGATATTGCGGCCTCCGACGAGTGCCGCGGCATCGTCGACGAGCAGCATTTTGTTGTGCATCCGGTAATCGAGCCGGGCGTGGCGCAAGAGGAACTCGGTACCGCGCAGGACGGTGCTGTGCCCGCGGTATTTCCAGGGATTGAAAACGCGGATCTGGATCGATTCGTGACCGCTGAGCGCCAGCACCTGCTCGTCCCCCGGGATCGTCTCGCCATCGTCAACGAGGACCCGGATCCGCACACCGCGTTGCGCGGCCTTGACGAGGGCATCCATGATCAGATGGCCCGATTCATCCCCACGAAAGATGTAGTACTCGAGGTCGAGCGAGCGCTCGGCGGCATTGATCATCTCGAGGCGCATCAACAGTCCGTCCACGCCGACGTTGAAGATATGGAAGCCCGATTGCCCGTCGGTGCGCTGCGCGCGCTCCGCGAGTCCTTTGCCCAGGCGTGTGGCTTGAGGATCGGCGAAAGCAACGGATGGCTTCTTCGGGTAGTCGGCGCCAGGGATCGTCGTGGCGCATCCGTGCAGGCACGCCAACAGGAGCAGCAACACCAGCGGCGGTGCCCACCGCATCGGGCGACCGGGAACCGGGTTGCCGGCCATACCGCCGGGTGGGAATCCGGCTGCAACGAGATTCAGATCATTCATGGGTCATTGCGTGCCCCGGCCCGGTGATCCACCGCTGATCGCGCTTTGCACGGGCGTAGCCTCACCCGGGCTTTACAAGGCAAAGCCACCGGTTAAATGCGCGTGCGAAGCATCGGTTCCACGGCTTGGCAGGCCGCACCCCGACCAAGCGGATTTGCGCGGCCGGACTATTCCCGGAAGTCAGTGGGTCAGCAGCGTCGTCTGCCAGCCCCCGCCGAGGGCTTTGAGCAGACCGACGCTCGCTGTCAGCCGGCGGCTGGCCAGGTCGCGCACGGCCCGCTCCGCCGTGAGCGCCGCCTGCTGAGCGATGACCACGTTCAGGTAGTCCACCGTGCCGGCCTGGTACTGGTTTTCGGTGATGCTGAGCGTCTGCTCGGCTGCGGCGGCCGCGGCCGCTTCGGCGGTGGCCTCCTGCGCCAGCCACTTCAGAGTCGCCAGGTTGTCTTCCACGTCCTGGAAGGCCGACAGGACGGTCTGGCGATAGGTGGCCACTCCCGCATCGTAGGCGGCGATATTCTGCTTCACCTGCGCATGAATGGCGCCAGCGTCGAAGATCGTCTGCGCAAGCTCCGGCCCCAATGACCAGAACCGATTGGGTACGCTGAACAGATGGTTGAAGGTGTTGGACTCATAGCCGCCGGAGCCGCTCAGTGTCAGGTTCGGAAAGTAGGCGGATCGGGCCACTCCGATGAGAGCGTTGGCGGCCGCCGCGCGGCGCTCGGCCGCGGCGATGTCCGGCCGTCGCTCCAGCAGGGATGCCGGGACCAGGACGGGTATCTCGGGGACCGCGGGCAGGGTGTTCGTCCGCTCGATGTTGAGCTCGGCGGGGGGCTTGCCGACCAGCACGGCAATGGCGTGCTCGAGGGTGGCGCGAGTGACCTGCAGATCGTACCCGGCCGCTTTCGCAGACTCGAGTTGGCCCTGGGCCTGCGTGACGTCGGTGCGTTGTGCGACCCCGGCCTCATAGCGATTCAGGGTGATCTTCAGCGCCCGCTCGTAGGCGACGATGGACTTCTCGTACAGATCGATGTCGGTGTCCGTTGCGCGCAATTGCAGGTAGCTCTGGGCGAGCATCGCCTGGGCGGACAGCAGGGCGTTCGCCAGATCGCTCTGGCTGGCCACGGCCGCCGCCTGGTTCGACTCGACCTGGCGGCGGATCCGGCCCCAGACATCGATCTCCCAGGACAGGGAGAGCCCGACGCGATCGGTCGTTCGCGTGCCGCTTGCCCCGGGAATGGTCTGATTCTGGCCGGTCCCCGTACCGCCCGTCACCGAGGTCCCGGCGCCACTCACGCCGGTCACGAGGGCGTTCTGGCTGCGAGTGCTGGAGGCATTCGCGCTGAGCTGCGGGAAGTAGTTGGCGCGAGCCTCGCTCACGAGCGCCAGAGCCTGTCGGTACTGGGCCTCCGCCAGCACCACGTTCTGGTTCGAGATCTGAACCTGTTGCACCAGCTTGTCCAGGATGGGGTCGTCATAGAGGTCCCACCAGTTGCCGCGGGGCGCGGAGTCGTTCGGCTCGGCGACTTTCCAGCCCTCGGCCTCCTTGAACGCCGGCGGGGTCTCGGCATGCGGTCGCTTGTAGTCGGGACCCACCGAACAGGCGGCCCATGCGCTGCCCAGGGCCAGGGCAGCAACCGCGGTGCGGATTCTCATGCGGCACCTTGCGCAGCTGGCGGCCGCTCGGAGCGATGCAGGTGCCGCTTCGTCCACGTGCTGAAACGATCGAAGTAGACGTAGATCACCGGCGTCGTATAGAGAGTCAGCAGCTGACTGAGGAGCAGACCTCCGACGATCGCAATGCCGAGCGGCCGGCGCAACTCCGCACCGTCACCCGTGCCCACGGCCAGCGGCATCGCGCCGAACATCGCTGCGACGGTGGTCATCAGGATCGGGCGCAGGCGCAGGAGCGAGGCGCGGTGAATGGCTTCCCGTGGCTCCAGCTGCTGATCGCGCTCGAGCTGCAGGGCGAAGTCGATCATCATGATGGCGTTCTTCTTGACGATGCCGATGAGCAGGATGACGCCGATCAGCGCAATGATGCTGAACTCGGTCCCGGTCACGAGCAGTGCGAGCAGGGCGCCGACACCAGCGGAGGGCAGCGTGGACAGAATGGTGACCGGGTGCACCAGGCTCTCGTACAGGATTCCCAGGACCATGTAGACGGCCACCAGCGCAGCCACGACGAGCAGCGGCTGATTGGCGAGCGCATCCTGAAAGGCCTTGGCCGTGCCCTGGAAGGTGCCGCGGATCGTGGCCGGGGCGCCGAGCCTGGCAAAGGCGGTGCCGATGTCGCGCGTGGCATCCGAGAGTGACAGCCCCTCCTGCAGGTTAAAGGAAATCGTGGAAGCAGCCGATTGCCCCTGGTGGTTGACCACCAGCGGTGTGGAGGTCGTACCCCAGGTGGCGATGTCGGCAAGCGGGACCTGCTTGTTACCGGGAGCGATGAAGTGCACGTCGTTGAGGATCGTGGGGCTCTGCCAGAATGCGGGCGCTGCCTCCATCACGACGTGATACTGATTGAGGGGGTTGTAGATCGTGGATACCTCGCGCTGCCCGAAGAGGTCGTTGAGGGTTGCATCGATCAGACTCTGATTGAGGCCAAGACGCGCAACAGCATCGCGATCGACCACCAGCGAGGTCTGCAATCCCTTGTCCTGCGCGTCCGTGTTGACGTCCGCGAGCGTTTTGATGCCCGAGAGCGCGGCCCGAATCCTCGGCTCCCAGGCACGCAGCTCATCGGTTGTGTCGGCCTGGATGGTGTATTGATACTGGGCGCCCGAGGAGCGCCCGCCGACGCGGATATCCTGATTGGCCTGCAGGAACAGGTTGGCGCCGGCCTCGTGCGAGAGCTTGCCGCGCAGCCGCGCGATCACCTGATCGGCCGACAGCCGGCGCTCGGAAAGGGGCTTGAGCGCTATGAACATGTTGCCACTGTTGCGCTGGCCGCCGCCGGTGAACCCGACAACGCCGTCCACCGCCGGATCCTTGCGCACGATGGCCACGAAATCCCGCAGCTTCTGCTGCATCGCCTGGAACGAGATTCTCTGGTCGGCCTGGATGGAGCCGCTCAGCCGCCCGGTATCCTGCTGCGGGAAGAATCCCTTCGGAATGGCGATATACAGGTAGATGGTCAGAGCGACCGTGATCCCGAGGATCAACATCATGAGGGGCGCGCGCTCGAGCGCCCAGTCGAGCGAGCGGTGATAGCCGCTCTGCAGGGCGTTGAAGGCCCGCTCACTGGCCTGATAGAAGCGCCCGTGCGGCGGTTGCTCATCCCGCGCCTTGAGAATGCGTGAGCACATCATGGGTGTCGTCGTGAGCGATACCAGCAGCGAGACCAGAATCGCCGTCGAGAGCGTGACGGCGAACTCCCGGAACAGCCGTCCGACGATACCGCCCATCAACAGGATCGGGATGAACACCGCGATGAGCGAGAGACTCATCGACAGAACGGTGAAGCCCACCTCGCGCGCCCCCTGCAATGCGGCGTTCAACGGCTTCATACCCTCTTCGATGTGACGCGAGATGTTCTCCAGCACGACGACGGCGTCATCGACCACGAAACCGGTGGCGATCGTCAGGGCCATGAGCGAGAGGTTGTCCAGGCTGTAGCCGGCCAGATACATGACCCCGAAAGTCCCCACCAGCGAGACCGGGACGGCGACGAGCGGCACCAGGGCTGCGCGGCCGCTGCGCAGGAAGAGAAACACCGACAGCACCACCAGCGCGACCGAGATCATCAACGCACGCTCGACCTCGCGCAGCGACGCCCGGATGGTTGGTGTCCGATCCATCACGACGGTGACCGCGACACTCGCGGCAATCGAGGCGCGCAGGTTCGGTAGCAACGCCCTGACGCGATCCACGGTCTCGATGATGTTGGCGCCCGGCTGTCGGAACAGGACCAGGAGCACCGCGGGCTCGCCGTTGGAGATTCCGTCGTTGCGCACGTCCTGCACGGAGTCCACGACATCGGCGATGTCCCGCAGGCGTACCGCATTACCGTTGCTGTAGCTCACGATCAGCGGCTCGTAATCGATGGCGGTCGTGGCCTGATCGTTGGCCAGGATCTGCCAGCGCCGCCCGGCATCGTCGATGGCGCCCTTGGGCCGGTTGGGGTTGGTGGCGACGATCGCCGCGCGGACCGTTTCGGGGCTGAGCCCGTAGCCATCGAGCCGGGCGGGATTGAGCTCAACCCGGACGGCCGGCAGTGAGCTCCCGCCGACGGTGACATCGCCAATCCCATCGACCTGCAGCAGCTTCTGCGCCAGCACGGTCGAGGCCGCATCGTACATCTGGCCGCGCGAGAGAGCCTGCGAGGTGAGCGCGATGATCATGATCGGCGCATCGGCCGGGTTGACCTTGCGGTAGGTGGGGTTGCTCGGCAGGCCGGTGGGCAGCAGCGCCCGAGCGGCGTTGAGCGCGGCCTGCACGTCGCGTGCGGCGCCGTCGATGTCACGGCTCAGATCGAACTGCAGCGTGATGCGCGTCGAGCCAAGCGAGCTGGCCGAGGTCATCTCGGTCACGCTCGCGATGCGACCCAGAGAGCGTTCGAGTGGGGCGGCCACCGTCGCGGCCATCGTGTCGGGGCTGGCCCCGGGAAGTGAGGCGGCGACGGAGATCGTCGGAAAGTCCACCTGCGGCAAAGGCGATACCGGCAAGAGGGTGAACGCAACCACCCCGGAGATGATCACCCCCAGGGTGAGGAGGGTGGTCGCCACCGGCCGCAGGATGAACGGCCGCGACAGGTTCATGCGACGGTCACCGGTGACTGGCTGGCATCGTCGTCCGGCTTCTTGTGCGGGCGCCGCCACTGGGCCAGCTTGTCGAAGCCCAGGTAGATCACCGGTGTCGTGAACAGTGTCAGCACCTGGCTCACGAGCAGCCCGCCCACCATCGTGATTCCCAGGGGGTGACGCAGCTCCGAGCCCATTCCGGTTCCCAGCATCAGCGGCAGCGCTCCCAGCAGGGCGGCCATGGTCGTCATCAGAATGGGCCGCAGGCGCAACAGGGCGGCCTGGTAGATGGCTTCCCGTGCGGGCTTGCCCTCGCCCCGCTCGGCTTGCAGGGCAAAGTCGATCATCATGATCGCGTTCTTCTTGACGATGCCGATCAGCAGGACGATGCCGATGATGCCGACGATTCCCAGATCCTGGCCGGCGATCATGAGCGCGAGCAGCGCTCCGACACCGGCGGAGGGCAAGGTCGAGAGAATCGTCACCGGATGGATGTAACTCTCGTACAGCACTCCGAGCACGATATAGACCGTGATGACGGCAGCGAGGATCAGCCACAGGGTGTTGCTGAGAGAGGCCTGGAATGCCTGCGCGGCGCCCTGGAAGCTGGTCTGGACGCTGGCGGGCAGGCCGATCTCCCGCTCGGCATTGCGGATGAGCTCGACCGCTTCGCCGAGTGAGGCGCGCGGGGCCAGGTTGAAAGAGATCGTGGCGGAGGGGAACTGGCCGAGATGGTTGACCGCGAGCGGCGCGACCCGCTCGGAGACGCGGGCGACGCTCGAGAGCAGGATCCGGTTGCCGTTCACGGTTGCGACGTACAGGTCCTGGATCTTCTCCGGTCCCTGGCTGTCACGCGGCCGCACTTCCAGCACCACGCGATAGAGATTGGACTGCGTGAAGATCGTGGACACGAGCCGCTGTCCATAGGCGTCGTACAGCGCGTTGTCGATCGCGGCGGCAGTGACGCCCAGCCGGCCCGCGGCATCGCGGTCGATATCCACGTAAACCTCGAGGCCCTGGTCGTTCAGGTCGCTGGCCACGTCGGCCAGCTGCGGCTCGCTCTGCAGTCTCGAGACCAGGCGGCCCACCCACGTCGAGAGCTCCACTGAATTGGGATCCACCGCCGTCAGCTGGTACTGCGTCCGGCTGACGGTGGTGTCGATGGTCAGATCCTGAACGGGCTGCATGTAGAGCGTGATGCCCTCCACGCGGGCAACTTTTGGTTGCAGCCGGCGGATCAGGGCGGAGGCGTCCACGTTGCGATCACTCTTGGCGACGAGATTGATCAGCATGCGCCCGCTGTTCAGTGTCGTATTGGTGCCGTCGACACCGATATAGGAAGAGATGCTGTCTACCGCAGGATCCTGGAGGATCACGCGCGCGAGCTGGCTCTGCAGCTGCGACATCTGCGCAAAGGAGACGGCCGGAGGTGCCTGGGTGATGGCCTGGATGACGCCCGTATCCTGAGGCGGGAAGAAGCCCTTCGGGATGAAAACGTACAGCAGGGCCGTCAGAACGAGCGTCGCCGCCGCGATCATCAACGTCAGGCGCTCATGATCGAGCACCCAGCTCAGGGCGCGCCCGTAGTGATGGCTCAAGCGGTCGAACCCGTGACCGAACAGCCGCAGGATCCGCCCCTCCTTCTGCGCATCGGGCGGCACGAGGATGCGGGCACACATCATCGGCGTGAAGGTGAGGCTCACGACCGCCGAGATCAGGATCGAGACGGCGAGGGTGATGGCAAACTCGCGGAACAGCCGGCCCACCACATCCGCCATGAACAGCAATGGGATGAGCACCGCGATCAGCGAGACCGTGAGGGAAATGATGGTGAAGCCGATCTGCTTCGAGCCTTCGAATGCCGCCTGCCGGCGCGGCATCCCCTCCTCCACGTGGCGGGAGATGTTCTCGATCATGACGATCGCATCGTCCACCACGAAGCCGGTGGCGATCGTCAGCGCCATCAACGTCAGGTTGTTGAGTGAGAAGCCCGCGAGGTACATGACTCCGAAGGTGCCCACGAGCGAGAGGGGTACCGCGATGCTCGGGATCACGGTAGCGGAAGCGCTGCGCAGGAAGAGAAAGATCACCATGACTACCAGCGCCACGGCGAGCATCAATTCGAACTGCACGTCGCGCACGGATGCGCGGATGCTGATGGTGCGGTCCGTCAGGGTCGAGACGTCCACCGAGCCCGGCAGACTGGCCTGGAGCTGTGGCAGCAACGCCTTGGTGCGATCCACCGTCTGGATGACGTTTGCGCCCGGCTGGCGCTGCACGTTCAGGATGATCGCGGGAACGAGCCTGCCGTCCCGGGCGGAGGCGGACCAGGCGGCCAGCTTGACGTTCTCGGCATCCTCGACGATGGAGGCCACGTCCCCCAGCCGCAGCGGCGCGCCATTGTTGTACGCGAGCACGATGTTGCGATAGTCGTCTGCACTGCGGAGCTGATCGTTGGCGTCGATCGTGTAAGCCCGCAGGGGCCCGTCGAAACTGCCCTTCGCCTGGTTGACGTTCGCATTGGCGATCGCGGTCCGAACATCCTCGAGCATGAGGTTGTGGGAGGCGAGCAGGGTGGGATCCACCCGGATGCGTACCGCTGGGCGCTGACCACCCCCGAGACTCACCAGGCCCACGCCCGGGACCTCCGACAGCTTGGGCACCAGCCGCGTGTCGACGAGATCCTCGACCTGGGTCAGCGGCAAGGTCGGCGAGCTCACCGCGAGAGTGAGGATCGGCGGGTCCGCCGGATTCACCTTGCTGTAGACGGGCGGCATCGGCAGATCGGTCGGCAGGAAGGAGCTCGCCGCATTGATGGCCGCCTGGACCTCCTGCTCCGCGGTGTCGAGCGAGAGGTCCAGGCTGAATTGCAGGGTGATGACCGAGGCCCCTCCGGAGCTCGCGGAGGTCATCTGCGCAAGGCCCGGCATCTGCCCGAACTGGCGCTCCAGAGGCGCCGTGATCGATGAAGTCGTCACATCGGGGCTGGCGCCCGGGTAGAGCGTCTGGACCTGGATGGTCGGATAGTCCACTTCGGGAAGCGCCGACACGGACAGGACGTGGTAGCCGACCATCCCCGCCAGCAGAATCGAGAGCATCAGCAGCCACGTGGCTACCGGGCGCTCGATGAAGATCGCCGACGGATTCATGGCCTTCAGCCGGGGTCCGGTGCGGATTTCTTGCCAGGCGCCGCGCCGCGCGCCTTGCGGGCGGGTGCCGTGCCCGCAGGCGTGCTCGGCGCACTCGCGGCAAGGGAGATCTTTGCCCCATCGCGCAGCTTGTCGAGCCCATCGATCACGACCCGTTCGCCCGGCGTGACACCCTTGGTGACGGATACCAGCTCTGCGGCCGGCGGTCCCGTCGTGACATTACGAAGGCTTACAGTGTTATTGGAATTGACCACATAGACGTAGGCCCCTGGCGCGCCGCGCTGCACAGCCGCGCTCGGAATCAACGTCTGGCCGCTCAGTGTCTCGATCTTCAGGAGCGCGTTGACGAACTCGGACGGAAACAGAGCGTCGTCCACGTTGGCAAATTCTGCTTTCAGCTTCACGGTTCCCGTGGTCACGTCCACCTGATTGTCGATCGCCGCGAGCTGCCCATGGGCGAGCGCCTTGCCATTGCGGTCGAGAGCATCCACGGGCAGCGCCTCGCCCTGGCGCCAGTGGTCACGGACCTTCGGAAGCTGCTCCGCGGGGACCGCGAATACGACGGTGATGGGGTGAGTCTGCGTGAGCACCACCAGGCCAGTGGTATCCGTCGAATGAACCATATTGCCGGGATCGATCTGGCGCAGCCCGACCCGGCCCGGAAAGGGCGCCACGATGCGGGTGAATTCGAGCTGCAGGCGGGCATTGGCGACATTGGCCTCGTCGGCCTTCACGGTGCCCTCGAGCTGGTGCACCATGTACACCTGTGAATCGACCTGTTGTTTGGCAATCGAGTCCTTGGCGAGCAGACCCGCATAGCGGGCCAGGTCGATCCGGGCATCGGCGAGCTGCGCCTGATCGTGCGCCAGTTGTCCCGCCGCCTGATCCAGGGCGACCTGGAAGGTGCGCGGATCGATCCGAGCGAGCAGGTCCCCTCCCTTGACGAGCTCGCCTTCATGGAAGGGCACCTCGACGAGAGGCCCGTCAACGCGGCTGCGCACCGTGACGGTATTCAACGCGGTCACGGTGCCCAGGGCAGTGACCGTCAGATTCACGTTGCCGGAGGTCGCCGTGGCCACCCGCACGGGAATGGCACGGCTCGCATCGCTGCGACGCTTGCTTTCCGCGCTGACGGTGGCGTTATGCTTGACGAGGATCAGGACCCCGAGGAGTGCCACCAGCGCCACGCCGACTGCGATGAGCAGCCGCTTGCGGCGGGCCTGGGTCGGGTTGCGCTCCTGTGTGACCGGTAGACCCGAATCCGGTGCCATTCATGCTGCCTCGTGTGAAGGGCTGACCGCACTGGATGTCGGTCGCCGGGTGCGTAACGCGAAACGTCTCGGCGTGGCTTGCGCGCGGCTGCGCGCAACTTTCGTACCCATTGGCCACCCGCAGTCAAGGTTGCACACGCTGTGACCGCAAGCCTTACCTGAGCACTGAAGAAATGCAAAGAAATATGATCAGTCCGATGCCTGAGATGACTGCCCCGGAAGCGGCTCGAGGGGGCGTTTTGAGGAGCGACAACATGACCGAATCCGCCGGCTCGGCGCCCAGACCGAAGCTACTGATAGTCGATGATGACCACGAGCTGTGCTCCATGCTGGCCGAGTACCTGGGCCCGGAAGGGTTCCTGACAGAAGCGGTCGGAAGCGGCCCTGCAGCGCTCGAACGCCTGGGGCGGGGGGCGGTTGACCTCGTGGTCCTGGACGTGATGCTGCCCGAGCTGTCCGGATTCGAGGTGCTGCGGCGCATCCGGGCACTCAACCGGGTGCCGGTGATCATGCTCACCGCGCGCGGCGAAGAAGTGGATCGGGTCGTGGGCCTGGAGATGGGGGCGGATGATTACCTGGCGAAGCCCTTCAGTCCGCGCGAGCTCGTGGCGCGCGTGCGGGCGGTCCTGCGGCGCATGTCCGGCGAGGGCCACTCGGCCAATGGCGCGATGCAATGGGGGCCGCTGCGGCTGGACCTGCGCGCCCGGCGTGCGGACGTGAACGATCAGGATCTCGAGCTGACAGCCGCCGAGCTGCGTATCCTGGAGCTGCTGGTCCGCGCGGACACCAAGACCGTCACGCGTGATGAGCTGATGACCCAGGCGCTGGGCCGGCGGCTGTTGCCGACGGACCGCAGCCTCGACACACATGTCAGCAACCTGCGCCGCAAGCTGGCGAAGGTGACGAGCCGGGTCAGCGTGCAGAGCGTGCGGGGCACGGGCTATGCTCTGGCGCTGTCTGCGCGCCCAGAGGATACCGAGTCGTAGCGCGCAACAGGCGGTCAGCCCACCATGCATTCCCTCTACTGGCGAATCTTCCTGGCCTTCTGGCTGGCGCTGGTGCTGATTCTGCTGGGGACCGTGACTCTCGTGGTCAACAACGAGCTGCAGCGACGCTTCTCGCAGCCCTGGGTCCAGCGCGCCGAGCTGTATGCTCAGGCGACTCAAGCCTTCGAGTCGGGCGGCGCGCCGGCGTTGCGCAAGTGGCTGGTGGGGCTCGGTCCGGACCTGTTCAGTCTCACCTACATCACCGACAACACGGGCAAGGAGATGCTGGGGCGCTCGGTACCGGACTACCTGCGAGACCCCCCGGCCCGCATCGCGGCTGCCAAGAAGAATGCCCTGCTGCATCCGACGATCCGCTCGGTCGGCGGCCCGCTGGTGCTGGTCGGCCCGGGCGGCAAGGCGTATCACGTACTGGTCGGCCCGCTGCGCTCCGGTCCCCACCTTTTCGGCGAGCTGGAGATGCCGGGCGTCTCCACCGCGACGCTGGCGATTGCGCTCGTGGTCAGCGCGGCCGTCTGCTTTTTCCTGGCGCGCTATCTGGTTGGACCGGTCGACCAACTCAGGCGCGCCACCCGCCAGATTGCGAGCGGGGACCTCAACGTCCGCGTGTCGCCCAAGCTGAAGGGCCGGAGGGATGAGCTGGGGCTGCTTGCCTCGGATCTGGACATGATGTCCGAAAGGGTGCGCAACCTTCTGGAGGTGAAACAGCAGCTGCTGCGGGACGTCTCCCACGAGTTGCGGTCGCCCCTCGCACGGCTGCAGCTGGCCCTGTCACTGGCCCGGCGGCAGGACAGCGCCGAGGTCGAGCGCCACCTGGCGCGCATCGCCTGCGAAGGCGATCGGCTCGAGCAACTCATCGCGCGCACCCTGCGGCTCGCAAGTCTCGAACGTCCCATGCAGGGACTCGAGCACGTCCACATCGATCTGGCGGAGCTGCTCGCAAACATCGTGGCCGACGTCGACATTGAGGCCGAGGCGCACAGCTGCACTGTCGTGTTCGAGTCGGAGACGGATCTCGGCGTGCGGGGCGACACGGAGCTGCTGCGCAGCGCGGTCGAGAACGTGATCCGCAACGCCGTGCGCTACAGCCCGCCGAAGTCGAAAGTGCAGGTGACGGCATGTCGGGTCGAGTCGCGTATCGAGGTGGTGGTGCGGGATAACGGACCGGGCGTGCCCGAGAAGGATCTGCGCCTGATCTTCGAGCCGTTTTACCGCGTGGATGCGGCCCGCAACCGCGCAGTAGGCGGCGACGGCCTTGGACTGGCGATCGCCGCGCGCGCGGTCTCGATTCACGGCGGCACGATTGCCGCACGCAATCTGACCTCAGGCGGCCTGGCCGTGCATGTCGTTCTCCCCGCGGACGACAGCGCGGACGAACTCCGGCACGAAGTGCGCTCGCCGGCGGAGAGTGCGGCCAACTCAGCCCCCACCACTGCTAACGACGCGGTGGTTAGCTGAATCACCTGATGAGCAGGCGACTCGCGGCGCCGGTGACGTCAGACGCGGAGGAATGAGCGGCAAAAATGCTCCCGGAGGAGCAGGCGGCAAAAGTCACGCCTTTTGCCGCCGATAACGGAGGGCACATCCGAAAAACGGCCGCAGGACAGTTTTTCCAATCAACAAGAAAAAGCCGCCCTTGCGGGCGGCTTCCAACGGTGCTCAGTAACGAGAACTGGCAGCAACGCCTGAGCCTCAGGGAGGGTGAAAAACTCGGGCGCGAGTACCACACCGGGACAAAAAATCGTCTCAACCAGTCAGGTCTTGCAAACCTCGCTACATTAGACGTGCGATCCTGGCGAAAGTTGACTCGATTCAATCTTCTTATGATTTATTGTTCTCTTTAACACTCTCGCGGTCAACGCGCGCGAGTCGATGAAAGCTGACAGAAAGGTGCAGTGCAGCGGATTTGCCAACAGGGCGCGGCAAGCTCAAGGGTAGCGTTGGAAGTGACGCTCGGAAAATGCCGCATTTACAGGCATAGCACGCATCTCAGGCATGCGTGAGTCATGAGAGAGGATGCCGCGCAATGTCGAGCAGCAGCTTCTCCACTTCGGTGAGCTCGGTGCGCCGACCATTGCGCGTCTGCCACCAGGTGTCCGGATCGAACTCCGAGTAAGGCGAGGCGTGTACGATCACCCGCGTTCCGTACGGCCCGAGAGCGCGATTCAACACGCGGCGCGCCCGACGCGAATGATCGAGGGTGCTGACAAACATCAACGTGCGGATCGCGTGATCCCGGCACCAGCTGCCCAGGATCTTGCCTTCGTCCGTTGTGCCGGCGACCAGGCCGGGGATCTGCTCGATCGTCGCGCGGACTCCGAGTGCGTGGAGTTGCTGCATCGTGAGTGTGTTGGGATCCACCGTCGGCGCGCCCCGGCGCTCGAGCTCACGATCGGCGCGATCCGGCTGATAAGAGAAGAGTGCGATCCGCGGGGAGATTCCCTCTCGGATCAGCTCGGCGGCTTCGAGGACGCCGGCGCCGTCAGCATCAGCGGCAATGACGATCACGTCTGCGCGGGACGTGGGGTCGTTTTGCACCAGTGCGTGACCGGCCGTGCGAAGCAGCCCATGGCGCACGCGCGGCACGGCGCAAGCGGCCACCGCGACCAGCAAGGTAATCAGCAACGCGAGGCCCCAGAGAGGGGCCGTACGATGACCACGGGAAGGCATCGACGCTCATTCGAGGTGTTCTGAGCGAAGCGTACGCGCAGGCTCCGGCGATCGCCAGCCTCTGGTGGCGGGCCGCGCCCGGGGCCAGGGTGCAGCGGACGCGGGCACTCACGCAGCGGAGCAGGAGCGAGCTGCGCTCCTGCTCCGTCGGCCGTCACCCGGTGCTAGCTAATTGATGGTCTTGCTAGCCACTCCCGAAAGCGCGCTCTGCACACCACTCGAGTTGACGGAAAGCATACCGAAATACCAGATGCCGGGAGCCAGGTCCGAGATGACGTACTGCGTGAGCCCCGGGTTCGTCACTTTGATCGTGTTGGTCAGGGAGCTCGGACTGGTGCCGTATTCGATGGTGTAACCGGCCAGGTTACTCAGGGCGCTCCCGTCGGTGTTCTCAGTTGGCGGCTGCCAGTTGAGCGTGACCGAGCCGGTGCTGGTGCTGGTGCCCGTCACGGTCAGCGAGAACGCGGGAAGCGACGCGGATGCCTTGCCGTTGCTCGCCGAAATGACGATATTGGCCACGGTACCGACATTCGTCGCGCCCGGTGTGCCCGACAGCTGACCGGTTGTGGTGCTGAAGGCGGCCCACGCGGGTTTGTTGCTGATGGCAAACGTGAGCTTCGCGCCTAGCGGATCTGACGCCGTGGGCTGGAAGCTGTAAGCCGTACCAACCGTGTCAGATGTGGCCGGTGAGCCGCTGATCTTCGGCACATCGGGTGCAGGCGGCGGGTTGGTGGGCGGCGGGTTGGTGGGCGGCGGCGGAGCGCTGCCAGCAGCGGCCACAGTAATCGTCCACTGCGGCATGTAGACCGTCTTGATGCCGTCGCTCACGGCGATGGCGACCCTGTTGTAGGTCCCCGCTGTGGTCTTGCCGTAGAGCAAGCCCGACTTTGTGCTGAAGGTCGCCCAGGAGGGCTTGTTGAACACACGGAAGCTGAGGTGCGAGGTATTCGTTCCCGCGACCCAGGGGCGGAAACTGTAAGCGGCTCCGGCCGGGGCCGTCTTCGCAGGCGTTCCCCCGATGTAGAGCTGCTCTGTCACCGCTTGCGATGCGAGCGGCGCCACCATCAGCAGCGCGAGCAGGAAGCGTCTGGAGCGATTAAGAGCGGCGATATGGGAGCCAAAGCGCGTCAGACACTCCGGCATGGCGGCGAGTTGCATGAGACCTCCCCGTGTGGGCCAAACTCATTGATGTTTGCGAGCACCCGGTTCGGTCACGCCGTTCGATCACCGAACATCGAAGCAGCGTCTTCCCACCTACTTAACGGAATACCGCGCGGGGGGAGTAAATCGCAGGCGGCACCACTGCTCCAAATGTCGTTATGTGCAGACGTGCGAGTCTGGCGACATAAGCTGGCGGAACTTTACAGAATACGCTTCTCCCGAGGGCTGGCGTCGCCAGC
>DASTDD010000152.1:0-8165 GCA_035710545.1 Steroidobacteraceae bacterium | reverse complement strand
GAGGCGCTCGAGACCCTGCCTGTCTGCCTCATCGAAGCGGGCGAGCCGCGGACTGTCGATGTCCAGCACGCCCAGCAATACACCGTCCTTGATCAGCGGGATGACGATCTCCGACCGCGACGCTGCATCGCAGGCTATGTGCCCCGGGAACTCGTTGACATCGCGCACCACGAGCGTGGTACGGGTTGCTGCAGCGCTTCCGCACACACCCTTCCCAAGCGGTATCCGCACACACGCCGGCTTGCCTTGAAACGGGCCGACCACGAGCTCGCCGTGCTCGGGCCCGTTACGCAGGAAGTAGAACCCCGCCCAGTTGAGGTCCGGCAACGCATCGAACAGAAGCGCACTGGTGTTGGCAGCGTTGGCCACCACATCCGGCTCGCCTGCCAGAAGACTCTCGAGCTCGGCGGCGAGGTGCGCATAGTCCGCGGCCTTGTCGCGGAAATCGTAGCGTTTGCCGGTGAAGGTCATCGCAAGCCCGGGGGCGAAGTCCTGAGGAAGGCATTGTGACGCTAACTCTTTTGCCGTGCCTCCCCCGGAAGGGCGACCGCACAGGCACGGTCCGAGCACGACTCGAGCGCGGTCTGCCGGAGTCGCGCTGGCGGGCGCACGCGCGCTCGCTGGGGGGCCTCAGGCGCACCGGATGGAGGCGCTCAGGCGCACCGGATGGAGGCGCTCAGGCGTACCGGATGGAGGCGCTCAGGCGCGCTCGATTGGAAAGGGCATGACTTCATCGATCCGTGCCGCCCCCGTGGCCAGCATGAGCAGCCGGTCGAATCCCAACGCCACGCCCGCGCAAGCCGGCAGACCGTGCTCGAGGGCGGCGAGCAGGCGCTCGTCGAGCGTGACCGTGGGCAGCCCCAGACGACGCCGTGCTTCATTGTCCTGCTCGAAGCGCAGGCGCTGCTCGACGGCGGACGACAGCTCCTGAAAGCCGTTGGCCAGCTCCATTCCCCGACAGTACAGCTCAAAGCGCAGCGCAGTGCGGGGATCCTGCGGGTCCAGGCGCGCAAGGGCCGCCTGAGTGGCGGGATAGCCATGCACGAAGGTGAGAGAGTCATGTCCCAGGCGGGGGCCAATGTGAGTTCCCATGAGCAGTTCCAGCAGCTCGTCGCGGCTGCTCTGCTCAGGGGCGCCCGGGGGTTGATACCCGACGGCGCGCACGGCGGCATCGGCCAGCTCGGGCAGCCGGGCGGCGAACGGATCCAATTGAAGATTGCGCAGGAACGCCTGGCGGTAACTGAGTCGCTCCACGGGCAGGGCACCGCCCGCCGAGCCGGCCATCAGGCTCGACACGAGCTGCGCCACCTCGCTCATCAGCGCATCGAGCGAGTATCCCAACCGGTACCATTCGATAAGTGTGAATTCCACGTTGTGTTGGTTGCCTCGCTCCAACGCGCGCGCCACATGGCAGATCTGATAGATGTCTCCACTGCCCGCGGCCAGAAGTCGCTTCATCGCGTACTCCGGAGAGGTGTGCAGGTAGAACGAAGGCTGCGCGCAAGCCGCACCCGCAGGCTCGGAGCCCCCCGCAGGCACGGAGCCCCCCGCAGGCACGGACGCGAATTGCACGCGTGCCGAGTGGATGTGCACATCCGTGACGGCCGCGTTCACGACGAGCGGCGTATCCACTTCGAGCACACCGAGTTCGGAGAAGAACCTGCGCGTCGCGGCGAGCAGCGCGGCGCGACGCTCGAGCGTCACTCGAGGGGCGGTCGGCCGCCACAGTATGGGCGATTCAGGCTTCAAGCAGACACCCGCGCAAGCCTCCGCCCGACACACACCGATTCGCCGACCCGTCTCTCCGGCAGCCAAACGATCGCGCCCGGGGGCAGCACCATGATGACCGTGGAGCCCATGTTGAATCGACCCATCTCGGCACCTTTGGGCAGGTGCAAGGGCGAGCGCGTATCCTGCAGCGGGAGCTCGAGCCGTTGGCGCGGACTGCGCGGGCTGACCTGCCCGTGCCAGACCGTGCTCATGCTACCCACGAACAGCGCTCCCACCAGCACCACCGCGAACGGTGCCGCCCCGTTGTCGAACATGCACACGATGCGCTCATTGCGAGCGAACAGGCGCGGCACGGCCGCCGCAGTGGTCGAGTTGACGCTGAACAGCGTGCCCGGCAGGTACCAGGCGGCGCGCAGCGTGCCCTCGAGCGGCATGTGTACGCGGTGATAGTTGAAAGGGGCGAGGTAGAGAGTGGCGAATGCGCCTCCGGCCAGGCGGCTCACGGAGGGCGAGCCGCTCTCCAGCCCCAGCAGGTCCTCGAGGGTGTACTCATGGCTCTTGGCCTGCAGCAGGCGCGTCCCATCGAGGGACCCGATCTGACTGATCAGGCCATCCACGGGCGACACGACGGCGCGGGCATCCGGATCGATCGGGCGGCAGCCCGGTCGCAGCGCCCGGGTGAAGAAATCATTGAACGAGGCGTAACGATGCGGGTCGGGCTCGACCGCCTCATGCATCTCGGGTCGGTAGCTGCGCATGAAAGCATCGATCAACCGGTCCTTCAGCCAGGGCGCGCGGCTGCGGGTGAGGCGGTACGCGAGGCGCGACAGCAGGTGCTGAGGCAACGCATGCTGCACGGCGACGAACAGCCGCTCGCGAATCCTCCCCTCGGTGTCCCCGCCGCTCATGCCAGGCGCATCAGGAGCTGGAGCTCAAGTAGGGTGCGGCTTTGTGAAGATCCAGAGCCAGGCGCTGTATGTCGAACGGCGGAGTAAAGATCGCGGCAATCCGTCCGTGTGTATCCAGCAGGAACACCGCCGCGGAGTGATCCATCGTGTAGTCCCCTCCCGGCAGCTCCACGCGAGCGGCGGCAACTCCGAACCTGGCCGTCAGGGTCTGGATATCCGGTGGGTTGCCGGTCAGGCCGATGAAGTCGGGGTCGAAGGCGTGCACGTACAGACCCATTGCGGTCGGGGTGTCCCGCTGCGGATCCACTGTGACGAACAGGACCTGCAGAGCCGGCAGGGCGGCGACTTTCCGCACCTGTGCGAGCTTGGCGAGCGTCGTCGGGCAGACGTCGGGGCAGTGTGTGAAACCGAAGAACACGAGGCTGGGCTTGCCCTGCAGCTCGCGCGCGGTGAATGGCTCGCCCAGATGATTGATGAGCCGGAAGTCCCCGATATCGCGCCGGGCAGGCAGCCACGTTCCACTTGCGAGCTGCGGGCCCGAGCTGTCAAGTTTCCGGGCCAGGCCGAATCCGGCCAGCGCCGCGACCAGGGCGGCGATGATCAGGAGAATCCAGGAGCTCCGTTGCGTCATGCGCGAATTATCCCATAGAGGCCGGCCGCATTCGGTTCGGGACCTCGTCGCGCGCAGTGCCCGCCGGCTGAGGCGCGCGCGCGTGTTCTTCGGGCATGGCACCGACAACGCGTGGGACGAGGCGGCGACGCTGGTGTTGCACGCCTTGGGGCTTGCGCCGGGAGGCGGCGCATCGGTTCTCCGCAGGCGCGTCAGCGACGAGGGGCGTGGACGTGCCGAGGAACTCATCCGCCGCAGGATCGAGGAGCGCATCCCAGCCGTGTACCTCACGGGCGAGACCTGGTTTGCGGGTCTGGGCTTGCGCGTGGATCCCCGGGTCCTCATCCCCCGCTCGGCTCTCGCTGAGCTCATCGAGCATCGCTTCGCTCCCTGGATAGAGCCGGGGCGCGTGCGCCGCCTTCTCGATGTGGGGACGGGTTCCGGATGCCTTGCCATCGCCTGCGCCAAAGCCTTTCCGCGCGCACGCGTCGATGCGTTGGATATCTCCGAGGACGCGCTCGAGGTTGCGCGGGCCAACGTGCGCCGGCACCGGCTCGGACGCCGCGTCCGCGTTCTCAAATCCGATCATTTCAGCGCCCTGCATCGGGAGACCTACGATATCATCGTGTCGAATCCGCCCTACGTGGGCGCACGCGAGTTGCGAACACTGCCGCCCGAGTACCGGCACGAACCCCGCATCGCACTGGCCGCCGGGGCCAGCGGCCTCGACTCCGTGCGCGTCTTGTTGCGGCAGGCTGCGCGGTTCCTCCGGCCCCGCGGACTGCTGGTGGTGGAGGCAGGCAATACGGAAGTCGCTGTTCGGCGCACATTCCGTCACCTTCCTTTCGTATGGCTCGACTTCGAGCGGGGTGGTGGCGGAGTGTTCCTGTTGACCGCCGAGCAGCTCTCGTGAGCAGGCCGCGAAAGTCGCGTCTTTCGCGGCCGGCAACGAAGCGGATATCCGGAAAACGGCCGCAGGCCGTTTTTCCCATGGACAAGAGCTAGGCATGTCAGGCAACACGATCGGCAAGCTGTTCACGGTGACCACGTTTGGCGAGAGCCACGGGCCGGCCATGGGCGGCAGCGTCGACGGCTGTCCGCCGGGACTCAGGCTCGAGGAAGCCGACTTGCAGCAGGACGTGGACCGGCGGCGCACCGGCACCTCCCAGTTCGTGAGCCAGCGCCGCGAAGGCGATCAGGTGCGCATCCTCTCGGGCGTGTTCGAGGGCCGAACCACCGGGACGCCCATCGGCATTCTCATCGAGAACACCGACGCGCGCGCTCGCGACTACGACAAGATCAAGGATCGCTTCCGGCCCGGACATGCCGACTACACGTATCAACACAAGTATGGTTTTCGCGACCACCGCGGCGGTGGCCGCTCCTCGGCGCGCGAGACGGTTGTGCGGGTCGCCGCCGGCGCCATCGCGCGCAAGTACCTGGCTGAGCGCCTGGGAGTGCGAATTTACGGGTATCTCAGCCAGATCGGCTCACTGCAGATCGAGGCCGTGGATCCGGCCGCCGCGTACCGGAATCCTTTCTTCTGTCCGGATCCAGCGCGCGTCGCGCAGATTGAGGAGCTGATCTGGAAGATCCGAGGCGAGGGCGATTCGGTGGGCGCGCGCGTGACCGTCATTGCGAGCGGCGTGCCCCCTGGCCTGGGCGAGCCCGTGTTCGATCGGCTGGATGCGGATATCGCGCATGCCCTGATGGGGATCAACGCGGTCAAGGCTGTGGAGATCGGGGCGGGCACGCAGGCCGCGGCCCAGCGCGGCAGCGAGCATCGCGACGAGCTCACGCCAGCGGGCTTTCTCTCCAATCACGCGGGCGGCGTTCTGGGCGGAATCTCCTCGGGGCAGAACGTCGTCGCGCACCTGACGCTCAAGCCAACATCGAGCATCCAGGTGCCGGGCAAGACCATCGACGTGGCGGGCGAGCCGGTGGAGATCGTGACGACCGGACGGCATGACCCCTGTGTCGGCCTGCGGGCCACGCCGATCGCCGAGGCGATGCTGGCCATCGTGTTGATGGACCACTACCTGCGCCACCGGGCGCAGAATGCCGATGTCCGCAGCTCGACCCCGGACATCGAACGGAGAAAATGAGTGAGCGAGGAGCGAACGTTCAGCGTGGCGGTGGTCGGGGCGACCGGACTGGTCGGCGAGACCATGATCGAGGTGCTTGCGGAGCGCAACTTCCCAGTGTCGCAACTGTACCCGCTGGCGAGCGACCGCTCACTGGGCCGTTCGGTGGAGTTTCACGGCCGCAGCCACCCGGTGCGGGATCTCGCCGGATTCGACTTCTCCGGCGTGGACATCGGCTTGTTCTCGGCAGGCGCCGAGGTGTCGATGGAATACGCGCCGCGCGCCACGGCGGCGGGCTGCATCGTCATCGACAACACCTCGGCGTTCCGCTACGAGGAGGATATTCCGCTCGTCGTACCCGAGGTGAATCCTGAGTCGATCGCGCAGTACGCCACGCGCCGCATCATCGCCAACCCCAACTGCTCGACCATTCAGCTCGTGGTCGCCCTGAAGCCGTTGCACGATGCGGTGGGAATCGAGCGCATCGAGGTGGCCACTTACCAGTCGGTGTCGGGCGCCGGCCGCGAAGCGGTGGACGAGCTCGCCTCGCAGTCGGTCCAGCTGCTCAGCGGCAAGGGGCCGGTTACCCCGCGCGTCGTGGCGAAGCAGATTGCCTTCAACTGCGTGCCGCACATCGACCGGTTCGAGGACAACGGGTATACCCGCGAAGAGATGAAGATCGTGTGGGAGACCCGCAAGATCCTCGCCGACCCCTCCATCAGTGTGAATGCGACCGCCGTGCGGGTGCCCGTCTTCTACGGCCACTCGGAGGTGGTGCACCTGAAAACCCGGACGAAGATCACATCCGGGGATGCGCGCGCCCTGCTTTTAAGGGCCCCGGGAGTGCAGGTGCTGGATGAGAAACGCCCAGGGGGGTACCCCACGGCGGCTACCGAGGCAGCGAACCGCGACACAGTTTATGTCGGGAGAATACGTGAAGATCTGTCCTCCGACAGGGGACTTAACTTATGGATCGTCGCCGACAATGTGCGCAAGGGCGCTGCCACGAACAGCGTGCAGATCGCAGAGATTTTGGCTCGGCAGCATATGTAATGTATATTGCCGGCCGTTCGGTGGGGCCGCAAAAGACGACCCACCCGTTTGTTTCTACAAGATATTTCACCCATTGATGCCTGTCACGGTATCACCATCGGGGTCTCGTAATGGTCGCTAAATCGCTCGGCCGCGCGCTGGCTTTGCTGATGGTCCTGCCATCGGCCGCCTTCGCCGTGGGTCTCGGAGACATCCGTCTCCTGTCACCGCTGAACGCACCGCTCGATGCGGAGATCGAGCTGCTGGACGTCACGCCGGAGGAGATGCAGAGCCTCAAGGCTCAGCTGGCCTCGCGCGACACCTTCTCCCAGTACGGGCTGGACTGGCCTGTCTTCCTCAGCAGCGTGCAGGTGCGCACGGTCCGCAATGCGGACGGCCACGAGGTGATCAAGCTCAAATCCGCGGATGCCGTCACGGAGCCATTCATCACGCTCCTGGTCGAGGTGAACTGGGCTCGCGGTAGGGTGGTGCGCGAGTACACCATGTTGCTGGACCCGCCGGTCTATACCCCCGGCCAGAGCCCCGCCGCCAATGCGCCGGTGGCCTCACCCGCGACAGGTACGGGAACACGCGAAGGATCCATCGCGCGCGAGGCCGATCCGCCGCCCGCGACACAGGCTCCGGCAGCCGCCACAGAGCCGCCCAGTGCCCCAGCGACGAAGCCAACATCGCACCCGCGGGCCGTGAGCAGCGCCGCCGGCGACAGCCCGGCGGCAGGCGACAGCGCGGCGGCGGGATCGACCCATCTCATCCAGCGCGGCGAGACGCTGTCGCGGATTGCCGCGTCCACCTCCGGCAGCTCGGCCAACACTCCCCAGGCGCGTGCGTGGATGCTGGCGATTTACCAGGCCAACCCGGCCGCCTTCGACAAGAACATGAACCTGATGCGCTCCGGAGCCGTTCTGCGGATACCGGAGAGCTCGCAGGTCGCGGGCATCTCCCCGAGTGAGGCTGGCCAGGAAATCCGGCGTCAATACGCTGCATGGCGATCGAGCACGCCAGCCGCTTCGGAGCCGTCCACCTCCGAGCAGGGCAGGCTGCGCCTCGTGACTCCGAGCGAGACCGCCGCCGCCGGCGCCGGCAACTCCGGAGCTCAGGTCCAGGCCCTGCAGGGCCGCGTGAAAGACCTCGAAGGCCAGCTCAGCGAATCCAAGCGATTGCTCGAGCTGCGCAACGCCGAGCTCGCAAAACTGCAGGCGCAGCTCGCTGCCAAGAGCTCGCCCCCCGCTGCCGCACCGGCTCCCGAGGCCGCACCGGCCCCGGCGCCCGCTGCGACGCCGCCCGTCGCGGCGACGCCGACCCCGGCCCCAACTGAGGAGCCTCCTGCCAAGACCGAAGCCGCGCCGGCCCCGCCCGTTGCGCAAGAACCTGCTCCGGCCGCAGAACCCGCTGCTGCGCCGCCCGTGACCGCCAAGCCCCCGGTTCCCAAGCCGCAACCGGCCGCCGCCGAGTCAGGGGGCGGGTCGATCCTCGACACACTCAAAGAGTTCTGGTGGGCGATCGCACTGTTGCTCGTCGCACTCGCCGGACTGATTGGCTTGCGGGCATGGCGCTCGCGCCGCCAGTCCGAGTTTGATGACTCGCTCGGCCGCCTGGCGGTCGCCGGCGCCGGCTCGCTCGACGAGGGCTTCGCCTCCGGTGACACCGCGCCCATTCGCCCGCTGCCGGCCTCCAGCGCCGACGGAGCTTTCCTGGTCGAGGAATCCGGCACGCACCAGCGTCCGCGGATCCCGGGCGGCGCGGCGGCGGCTCCCGCCGCCAGGCATGTCTCCAGCGACG
>DASTDD010000151.1:0-8193 GCA_035710545.1 Steroidobacteraceae bacterium | reverse complement strand
GTCTTCAGCGGCAGCCGGTTGATGTCGGCCATGGAGTTGATCTGGCTGTTGGCGTACAGGTTGTAGTCGTACGGGCCGATCTTCACATCCCCCGCGGGCAGGATCAGGTTCGCCTCGTTCACCGTGCGCACCACATCCATGACGCTCAGCTGGTGGGCCTGCAGCTTCAGCGGGTCGACGTACACCATGATCTGCCGGTACTTGCCGCCGAATGGCTGCGGAACCGAGGCGCCGGGTACGTTCGCGATCTGATTGCGCACGTCGTACTGGCCGATGTCGCGCAACCGCGCCTCATTGAGGCCGGCTCCCTTGAGGGTGACCAGGCACACCGGCAGACTGGAGGCATCGAACTTCAGCACCACCGGCGGCAGCGTGCCGGGAGGCAGCTTGCGCAGGTCGGCCATCGCGAGGTTGGCGATCTCCGTCACGGCGGAATCCGCATCGAAGCCCGGCTGGAAGTAGACCTTGATCAGGCTGACGCCCGGCAGCGAGCGCGACTCCATGTGATCCACGCCGCTCGCCAGCGTGAAGAAGCGCTCGAACCGACCGGTGATGTCGGTCTCGATCTGCTCCGGCGGCATGCCGTTGAAGAAGGTCGCGACGACCACCACCGGAATGCGGATTGCCGGAAACAGATCCACCGGCATCCGCACCACGCTCGTCACACCGACGACGCAGGTGATGAGACAGATGACGATGATCAGGTACGGGAATCGAAGCGCGAAGCGTGACATGAGGGGCGCCCTCGCGAGCTCACTTCGAAGGCTGCGCGAGCCGGGCGCGCAGCTCTTCGAGGCTGAAGTCGGGTGAGCGGCAGAACGCGATCAGCGCCTGCTCGCGGGTAACGATCCGCGCGGCGGCATCCGGTATCTGGGGCGCGATAGCCAACGGGATCGACTGCACCCCGTGCAGGTCCCCATGCAGCAGGTCACCGGATCCGATCGTCAGACCGCCGATCTTGACGGGCTGGGCGAAATCCACGATGTGGACGTAGCCGTGGGAGACCGACACGCTGCCGGCGAAGTAGTGGAACCCGGCGCGCCGCGCAGCCGGGATATCGCGCACGGCACCGTTGGTGACCACTCCGCTGCAGCCCAGCGCCCGCAGGATGCTCATGTGCACCTCCCCCACGAGTGAGCACAGCCCCGGCCTGGTTGCCGTGTCTTCGACGACCAGCACTCTCGGCACCGGCACAGACGCGACGTAATCCCACCAGTCGGTGCGCTCGGGATAGATGCCCGCGGTCGTGGGGGGATCGGACCCGCGGATTCGGATTGTCGCGGCGTAGCCGAGCATGGGCGCAAGCTCCGGGAAGAGACTGCGCACCGAATGATCGACGAAGCCCTCGTTGCGCAGCCGCTCCTGAAACGTCTCGATGGCGTTGGCGAGCGTGCAGGCATCCAGGCGGCGTAGCGCCTGCAGGACACCGTCTTCGATGTGCGCCGTCATTGGCGCACCAGGGGCTCGGTCACGTGCGGATCGACTTTCTCGCCCGGACTCAGCTGCGCCGGGTTGCCGATCATGACCAGGTCGCCTTCCTGCAGACCCGACAGCACCTCGTATTTCGCGGGGGTCTCCAGTCCGAGACTCACAGGCCGTTCTTCGACCTGATGAGCCGGATCGACAACGAAAACGGTCTTGCCGCCCGCGGGCACCGCCTCGATGGGAATCGCCAGGGCGTGCTGGCGCCGGTCCACCTTGAGGGTCACGTGGGCATACATGCCCGCGACGAGCTCGAGGGTCGGATTGGGGACTTCCATCTCCACGGTCATCGTGCGGGTGCTGTCATCGATTCGATCCGTGAAGCGGGCGATCTTTCCCTCGAATGTCCGGTCGCGCAGGGAATCGACGTGGACGCTGACCGGGATATCCGGGCGAATGCTCTGGACGTAATCCACCGACACCGGGAAATCCAGCCGCAGAAGATTGTTGTCCGACAACCGCACCAGCGGCATGGCCTGCGTCTGGGATGCGGTGCCGGCCTGGATCAGGGCACCCGGATCGGCATATCGCTTGGTGATGACACCGCCGAAGGGCGCCGTGATTCTCGTATAGCTCACCAGGGTGCGGTACTTGCTGACATCGGACCTCGCGGCCGCGAGCGCGCCCTCGGCGGTGGCGTCCTTGGCTTCGGCAGTGTCGATGTCCTGCTGCGCCACCAGGTTCGGATGCTGCTTGTTGACCTCCACCAGCCGCGTGTAGGCGAGATGCGCATCCTTGTAGTCGGCGGCGGCGCGACGCTCGGTCGCGAGCGCATGATCGAGGTCATCGCCGAGCTCGGGAATCTCCAGGACCGCGAGCAACTGCCCGCTCTTCACCTTGTCGCCGATATCGACGTACATCTTCTGCACGTATCCGGATACCTTCGCGTGCACGTCAACCTCGTTGTACGCGCGGAATTCCGCCGGGATGGTGATTTCCCGGTACAGATCCTCGCGGTCCACCTTCACGACCGCCACCGCGGGAGCGTTGCCCGGCGTGCCGGTTGCCGCGTGCACGGTCCGGTGCCATGACCTCGCCACGATCACTCCGGCGACCAGCAGGCCGATGAGAATCGACAGGCCCCAGCCGTACCGGCCCGACGGCAGGAAGCGGCGTGCCGGAGAGGTGCCAGCGGAATGGCCGATGTTGCTCATGGGGGTGCGTGCACCGTGGAGTTGTTTGCCAGGGACTGTCTGATGCGGAAGAGGCTGCCCTTGCCCGGAATACTGGTCACTTCGACTTGCGCGCCGTGCGCGCTGCAGATGGATTCCACGATGGAGAGACCCAGCCCGGCGCCACCCTGCTCGCGGGAGCGCGAGCCGTCCACACGGTAGAAGCGCTTGAACACGTGCGGCAGGGCCTGCTGTGGGATGCCGATACCCTCATCGGCGATCTCCAGCAGCGCATCCGTGCCCTCGCGGGTGATCTTCAGCCGGACCTTGCCGCCATTGGGCGTGTACTTGATGGCGTTGTCGAGCAGGTTGACGACGACCTGCTTCATGCGCGCCTGGTCGCCTTCGACGATCACATCCGCCGCGGCTTCGCACACGACGCGGATGCTCTTGTCTTCGGCCAGCAGGCTCATCTGGTCGGCGGTACTCGCCGCGAGCTCCGCCAGGTCGAACCTCACCCAGTGGGCCCGCGACTCGCCCGCGTCCAGTCGCGACAGCGCCAGCAGGCCTTCCACCACCTCGGCCAGTCGATCGACTTCCTCGAGCATGCTGCCGAGGCTCTCGCGCGTCTGCGAGCGCAGCTGTCCGTCCTGCGCGAGTGCCTCCAGCTCGCCGCGCAATACGGTCAGCGGTGTCCGCAGCTCGTGCGATGCATCGGCCACGAACTGCTTGGAGCTCTCGATCGAGCCCTCCAGACGGCTGATCATGTGGTTCAGCGAGATCGAAAGCCTCTCCAGCTCATCCCCGGTCTGCACCACGGGCAACCGCTCGCTGAGATTGTGCTGGGTGATTTCCTCCGCCTTGCGCCCGAGCTGCTCCACCGGCCGCAGGGCCCGCCGAACCAGCACGAAACCGCCCATGACCGCGACACCAAGGGCCACTGGCAGACCGATCGCCATCATGAGCAACACCTGACGCAGCGTTCCCTCGGTGGGCGAGTTGGACACGCCGACCTCCACGAGGTAACGCTCGGATCCTCCGGCAGGGGTGTACGGCAACGCGGCCACCAGCAAAGCCCCGCCGGGCAGCAGCGCCTTGCGGGAGAACTCTCCGCTGCGACTCCATGACGGCAGCGGCACCTGACCAGGATCGAAATTGTTGTCCTTCGGACGCTGTGAGGCATACACCACATGGCCGTCTCCCCGGGTAATGCGGATCAGCCTGTCGTTGGCCTCGGGTGAATACAGCTCCTCGACCTGCCGAGCCAGCGCGCCCTCGCCGGTACGGGGCACGGCGGCCAGCAGCGTGTCGGCAATCTGCCGCGCGCGTCGGGCCTGAATGTCCAGGAGGTTGGCTTCCAGATAGTTCCGCAGGAAGAGGAGCGTCAGCGCACCCAGCAGGACGAATACGACGGTCAGCAGTCCCGCGTACCAGGTAACCAGGCGGAAGCTCAGGGAGCGGCTGTTCATGCCTCGGCACTCTCGCCGAGTCCATAGCCTACGCCGCGGACCGTGCGGATCAGCTTCGTCGGAAACGGGTCGTCCACCTTGCGCCGCAGATGGCGCACGTACACGTCGACGATGTTGTTCAACCCTTCGAAGCTCTGGTCCCACACGTGCTCGATGATCATCGTGCGCGAGAACACCCTGCCCGGACTGGTGGCCAGGTATTCGAGCAGCGCAAATTCCTTCGGTGTCAGCTCGATGCGTCTGCCACTGCGCTTGACCTGCTGGGAGAGACGGTCCATCTCCAGGTCAGCCACGCGCAGCACCGTCGCGCGGTTGACAGGTCCGCGCCGCAGCAGGGCCTTCACTCGCATCACCAGCTCCGCGAAAGCGAACGGCTTGGTGACGTAGTCGTCGGCGCCGGCCTCGAAGTGCTTGACCTTCTCCACGGTCGCATCGTGTGCCGTCAGCACCAGGATCGGAACCGCCTGGTTCTGGCGGCGCACGCGTCTGAGAATTTCAGTGCCGCTGAGATTCGGCAGCATCAGATCGAGAATGATGAGATCGTACTCGTAGGACTCGGCCATCTCCCAGCCGCTCTGGCCGTCCAGGGCGGCATCGACCGCGTAGGACTCGCTCTGAAGCGTCCGGGTGATCAGCTCGGACAGCTTCTTTTCATCTTCGACCAGGAGGATTCGCATCGGTTTGCCCGCTGCGAACAGCAAAACACGCGGAGATTAAGAGGCAGCGAATGCCGGATTAAAAATCGTTCAGAAACCGCCGTCCGGTGCGCAATATGAGATCCGGCTCACGCAGGTTTGCGGTCTGGACCGACTGGCCTTCCGTCCTGACTGGCGCCTCGCCCGGCGGGCATGGGCCCGCCCGCTCGCGGGCGATTCTGCAGACTCCGATGGCGCAACGCAGGGTCAAACCGCTAAGATTCGCAGCGGCGCCTCGATGGTCAACTCATTGATCGCGCCGGACCTGAGCCGCAGATGGCATGAATCGCTACGACGTCCACCCGGCACCGCCGCTCGCCTCGGTGACAGCTTTTCTCGGGGCTGTCGGCTTGCCATCCTCCGACCTCACCGAGCGACACCTCGATGACTTCCTGTACTGCGGACCGGCGGAATCACCCGTTGGCCTGGTGGGAGTCGAGATTCATGGGCACGATGCGCTGCTGCGTTCCCTTGCTGTCGCACCGGAATCGCGTCGGACCGGTATGGGCTCCGCTCTCGTACAACATGCTGAGAGGCACGCTCTCGGCAAGGGCGTCCGCACTGTCTACCTGCTCACGACGACGGTGCAGCCGTTCTTCGAGGCGCTCGGGTACAGTCCGACCACGCGCGAATCATGTCCGCTCGCGATCCGGTCCACCCCTGAGTTCGTGAACCTCTGCCCAGGCACGGCCGTGATCCTGATGAAGCGTCTGCGGTGGTGGGGATTGTAGAACCTCGGGCGCCGTGCAGGCGAAGGCGCGCCCGAGGGCCGGCGGCGATTTCGCTCTAGTCGGACGATGCGATTTTGCCGTCTGCCTGAACTTTGGTCTCCTGCGAGTCCCCGTCGAGCTTCACCGTGTTGACGGTATAGACCAGCTGCTCCCCGTTTCCTTTCGCTTCGGCGCTCACGGCGTGGCCACCGGAGTGCTGCTCGGCCAGAGCTATCGCGTGAGTCATGCTTGTCGGCGCGTGGGACAGGCTGGCGGGCGTGAGACGGGTGAGGAGCTGCTCCAGCTTCTCGTCGCTCGTACCCTGCACCTTTCCGGTGCGCGGATTGAGCTCGTAGCGGGTGAGCTTCTGGCCGTCCGTGCTCAGGACCTTGACTTCAAAATAGGCGGGATTGCCCCGCTTGAACTCGAAACCGGCGCTGACTGCCTTGCCGCCCGCCTCCTTCTCCGCGGCGAGGATCGCTTCAACCAGCGACAGCTTCGCACGCTGAAGCTCATGCGCTTCATGCTTGGCGCTCTGCGAGGCGTGCGCCGTGACCGCCAGACCGGCTGCGGCTACCCAGACCAGCGCAACCGTAAGTCTCGCCCTGCGGTTCATCGGACAACTCCTTGAATTCGTGCCCCGCAGACAGGAACGCACGTCGCTGCCGTCAGTTCCGGTGCTCGAGCGCGACCTCACCTCCGGCGTTGCCCGGTGCCAGAGCGAGTCTGTATAGACCCACGCTCAGCAGAGGCCCTACGTAGAGAGCCAGGAACCCCCATGCCAGCGTTCCGTAACCTTGCGCGACCAGCGGTACCACGCCTGCGAACGACAGGGCGGCGCTGACTGAGACACAGGCGACCGCCACGGAGGCACGCAAGGAGGGCGATAGCGGCGGGCGGTCGTTCTCCTGTCGCCATGCGTCGAGCCGCTCGTTGACGCTCTGGATGAAGCAGAGCCCGGTGTCCATCAGGCAACCGAACAGGACCACCAGGTAGGCCACCGTCAACGCCGGCAGCCCGAGCCTGACGATCACCCAGTAAGCGGGGATCGCCTGCCCGAGCACTTCCGGATACGCAATGGAGAAGCTCAGATGCAGCAGCACTCCAGGGATCAGGCCTCCCACTGCAGCGATGGCACCCGCCGCCATCGACTCCCGGCGGGTCCTGAACTCGGTGACCGCGAACAACATCGCCGGCACGACGACGCTGCTGTACAGCACGTAGCGCAAGGCTGCGGCGATCCAGCCGGACACCACTTCCCCGCGCTGCACTTCGGCGACGATGTTGGGGAGGTATCTGGCGAGGATGATGGCAAAGTAGGACAGGAACACGATGGTGAGCAGGGCGGACTTGAAGGCCAGGATGCGCACCACCCACTGCCGCCCGTAGAAGGCCACGACCGTGACCAGCGCGAGCAGGGTGAGCACCCCGATCAGCCGATTCAGATGCAGCTGCGCCTCGAACAGCGTGCCCGCGGCGGCGGCGATTACCGCCAGCACGACGGCAAACATGGCCAGATACAGCAGCTCGAATGCAACCCAGCCGCGCCCGAGCAGCGTGCGGATGAAACGCTGGTAGTCATAGGCCTTGCAGACCCGCGCGAACTCAAAGCTGACCGCGAGCAACACGGCGAAGCAGGCTCCCGCCAGTGCGAGTCCGGCCAGTCCGCCTGCGATGCCGAAGCGTGTGAAGTACTCGACGATCTCGCGCCCGGTACCGTAGCCACCCCCGATCATGACGGCCTGGAAGACGGCGGCGGGAAGGATGTAGATGCGCCAGAAGCGCGAGCGCACGCTCATGTTCTCTGAGCTGCGCTCGACACGTTGCTCGCGTCGCCAGTCTGAGCGGACCACATCGGGTCAGGATTTCACAGGGTCGCAGGCTGCGCAAGTGCGCACCCCTGCCACGAGCGGGTTAGTCGGCGGCGCGCCCTGTGCGGACGGCAGCTGGCGCGGCGGCTTCGGATCGCAACTGCTCCACCAGCGGATACAGCTCTGCTTCCTCGCGCCGGATGCGCCCCTCGATGTCAGTCAGCATGGCCTTCGTCTCGGACACGAATGCTTCGGGATTCGATCGAATCGCGTCCTGCGTGCCCCAGCGAATCGAATAGCGTCGGAAGGCCTGTGAGATCGGCCCCATCGCTTCGAGAAAGCGCTGGCCGACGGCACGAGTGGCGGGGTCCGGAGAGTGCAGGACCTCCGGGTAAAGCAGCCGATCCTCCGCGGCCAGATGGACCGACAGCTTGCCGCTCAGCAGGGAAAGGACCTGACGCGCCGCTGAGGCGTCGACTGACAATGCTTGTTGCACCAGATGTCGACGCAGCTCTTGCGCAAGACGCATGATCTGCACATGTTGTTCTACATATCGCGCGGTTCGTGTCATCAGCTCTACCGGCCCGCTGCGTTCGGGGCTTTCAGATAGCTTTCACTGCCACTGTGTGTGGATCGGCCTCTCAGCAGGCAACTTTAATTCGTAAAGTACGTAATGGCCCCTTCCGGCGGCGGATCTGCGCAGTGGCGCGGTCCCTGGCACATCCCGGGACCGGAATATGTCAGGTCAGCTCGCAGCTTTCCTGTTGGGTGGTGACGATGTGCGGCCGAGCCGACTGGGCCGGCTCCTCCTGCTCCTTGCGCGTGAAGAACTGCAATCTCAGCTCCACACGCCGGCTGGCATCGTCGGACGGCTTGGCGTCGTTGAATGACACGCCCCCGGCCAGGAACAGCTC
>DASTDD010000150.1:0-3468 GCA_035710545.1 Steroidobacteraceae bacterium | reverse complement strand
CGCGCGCGCGTCGAATCGGCGCTCGAGATATTCGGGCATCGTATAGACGCGGCTGCTCAGTACGAAGGGGAGCAGGAAGAGGCAGAAGAACACGAGAACGAGCGCGGCGGACCACTCGTAGTCGTAAACCGAGATACCGGTCGCGTAAGCAGCGCCGGCGAGTCCTATCAGTGCTGTCGAGGAGATATTCGACGCCAGCATCGCAAGACCGATCGCCGGCCAGCGCGATGCGCGCGAGGCGAGGAAGTAGTCTTCCGCGTGCGCCTGGTGGCGCGAGGCCCAGGCGCCCAGAATGACCAGCGCCGGGATGTACGCCGCGACCAGCGCACTGTCCCACCAGGCCGGCAAGTTCGCCGCCGCTCCGCTCACCGTCCCCCTTCGCCCGCAGGACCTCTGGGGCTGCGGTGATCTTCGCTCACCGTGTGGCCCACGGATATATGAGCCGCGACATTGAGAAATTGACAGCGCTGACATTTTCCTCCTTAATTGCCGCCGAAGGGGGCGAGCGCATGCGTGCGGACCAAGAGCAAGGCCGGAGAAAAGGCGCTGCCGTCATGGCGATCCCGGCGCTGCTTCTGGGGTGCGCTCTGGCGTGGGCAGCGCAGGCTGGCAGGGCGGATCAGCCGGAGAGAGCCGCCGAGGACCCCACCGTGCATCCTGCACTCTGGCCAGCGCGCGCCAAGCCGACCACAGTCATACCGGCGGCAGACGCCTTCGTGGCCTCCCTCCTGGATCACATGAGCCTCGAGGACAAGGTGGCGCAGATGATTCAGGCGGACATCGCCTCCTTGAGCGCCGAAGATTTGCGCACCTACAAGCTGGGGGCGGTGCTGGCCGGCGGAGGCGCCGCGCCGGGCGCCGACGTGCGCAGCAGTCCGCAGGCCTGGCTCGAGCTTGCTGATACGCTCTATCGGGCAGCGATGCAGACCGGCTCGGACGCGCATCCGCCGATTCCCATTCTGTTCGGTGTCGACGCGGTGCACGGTCACGCCAAAATCCGGGGCGCCACCATCTTTCCGCACAATATCGGGCTGGGTGCAGCCCACGACGTCGATCTCATCGAGCGAATCGGGGGGGCGACCGCGGAAGAGGTGGCGGCCACCGGCGTCGACTGGACCTTCGCGCCGACGGTTGCGGTCGCGCGCGATGTCCGCTGGGGGCGCACCTACGAGAGCTATTCCGAAGACCCGGCGCTCGTCGCTGCCTACGCCCGCGCCATGGTCCGCGGTCTCCAGGGCGAGATCGCTACGTCATCATTCATGGCGCCGGGCCACACGCTCTCCTCGGTAAAGCACTTTCTCGGCGACGGCGGCACGTTCGACGGCCGCGACCAAGGCGACAGCCGCGTCAGCGAGAGCACGCTGATGCGCGTGCATGCCGCCGGCTATCCGGCGGCGATCGACGCCGGCGCGCTGATCGTCATGGCTTCATTCTCGGGCTGGCAGGGCATCAAGATGCATGCCAGCCAGGGCCTCCTGACCACGATACTCAAGGGCCGGTTTGGCTTCGACGGTTTCGTGGTGGGGGACTGGGACGCGCAGGAGGAGGTGCCGGGGTGCACCAAGTTCAGCTGTCCGGCGGCGATCAATGCCGGACTCGACATGTTCATGGCGCCCGACAGCTGGAAGCAGATCTACAACAATACCGTGGCACAGGTGCGTAACGGGCAGATCCCGGAAGCGCGCATCGATGATGCCGTACGGCGCATATTGCGGGTCAAGGTGCTCGCCGGGTTGTTCACGCGCCCGGCTCCAATGCAGCGCCCCGATGCAGGCCATTTTGAGCGGCTGGGCAGCGCAGCGCATCGGGCGCTTGCCCGGCAAGCTGTGCGCGAATCACTCGTGCTCTTGAAGAACGAGCAGGGCACGCTGCCGCTTTCCCCGCGCGCGCACATTCTGGTGGCAGGCGAGGGCGCCGACCGCATCGCCATGCAGGCGGGTGGCTGGAGCATCGACTGGCAGGGTGACCACAACAGTAACGCCGACTTCCCCGGCGCCACCTCGATCTTCGAGGGCATCCGTGCGGCCGTGAGTGCTGCAGGCGGCACGGCGGTGCTCAGTCCGGACGGCAGCAGCGCGACCAGGCCTGACGCCGCGGTCGTGGTCTTCGGCGAAGGGCCCTACGCGGAGTACGAAGGTGACCGCGAGACGCTGGATTTTTCGGGCCGCAACCGGGCCCCTCTGACGCTGCTCAATACGCTGCGTGCCCGCGGCATCCCGACCGTCGCAATCCTGCTTTCTGGTCGCCCGCTCTGGGTGAACCCCGAGATCAATGCGTCCGATGCCTTCGTCGCGGCCTGGCTGCCCGGTTCCGAAGGGGAGGGCATCAGCGATCTGCTGTTTCAAGGAGCGGACGGCCAGGTCCGGTTCGACTTCACCGGGCGCCTCAGTTTCGCGTGGCCGGCTACGGTCATGCCGGTAACCTACGACTCGACGGACCGCACGACGGGGGCACTGTTTGAGCGGGGCTACGGCTCTAGCTATGCGCACGGCGCCCACCTCGGCAAGCTCTCCGAGGATCCGCGACCGGCCCCGGATCGGGGCGACGCCGACAGCCTGTTTCAGGCGGCGCACGTGACGGCTCCGTGGTCCCTCTTTGTATCCGACGCGCTCGCCCAGGTGCGGGTCACGGATGCTTCACAGCAGAGTCCGAGCGGCGCTGTGAGTGCTGCCCTCGAGGGCCCCGAGCTCACGGTCGCATGGAGCGGCGCTGGACGGGGCGACTTCTGGATTGGCGGGCGCCCGATCGACTTGCGTGCTGCAGCGCACCGCGGCGACGTCATCGAAGCTCGCGTGCGAGTGGAGCAGCCACCGGCGGGTATCGTGGAGGCAGGGGTGCGCTGCGCGGGCACCTCGCAGGCGCCCGAGACCGGGTGCGGCTTGCCCGGCGGGGCAGTGCTTGATGTCACGCGCGCCCTCGAGTCCGTGCCCCCGGGCACCTGGGGCACGCTACGCATCCCGCTGGAATGCTTTGCGCAGGGTTCGGCGGACCTCTCGAGCGTGGCCGCTCCGCTTCTCCTGCGCACCGCTGGAGCACTGAAAGTGAGCTTCACCGACGTCCGGTTCGCAGCGGCGCGACGCTCGGGCTGCGAACCAAGGTCTGCGAAATGACAGCGTTGACATTTTGCTCCTGTCGGGCGTATTTTTGCGCTCACCGCTTCTTCGCACCCCGTTGTGGAGCGAGGGAGCCGATGAATGCAGTGTTTAGCCAGGGGGATAAACACGATGTCTTACGACAAGAGAAGCGCATCCGGACCGGTGTACCGCGCGCCGAAAAGCCTAGATTTGACAGCGCTGACCGTCGATGGTCACGGTTGGACCGCCGTGCCGTCGTGCGGCACAGGCGGTCGCGCGCGAAATCCATGAGTGACTCGCGAGTGGTGGCCGACACCGTGGCGGATGGCATGACTCCCGGCCTTGCGGCCGGGTACTGACTCTGGCGAATAGGGGGAGAGAGAACAAATGTCGC